>CAJLGN010000182.1 GCA_905206195.1 uncultured Roseburia sp. | reverse complement strand
TACATACCAACGATCCGGGTATGGCGATGCAAAGAGGGCTGACCTACGGAGGTCTCACCGCGATCATCATTGAGAATATGAAGCTGGAGAGGGACGAGAAGATTTCCGCTCTGAAGGAGAAAGAGATGCAGTCGGCCGGGATTCCAGGGGCGGTGGAGTGGTCGGGAGCCGCTTTGGAGCCACCCAAAGATATGGGGTTTATCTCCGTCAGTATCGGGGATGGAATCAATGAGATATTTCAAGGTCTCGGCGTAGACTACATCATCGAGGGTGGTCAGACAATGAATCCTAGCACGGAGGATATGCTAAACGCCATCGAGCAGGTAAACGCAACAACCATATTCATCCTTCCCAATAATAAGAACATCGTGCTGGCAGCGAATCAGGCTGCATCCCTAGTCGAGGATAAGCGGATCATTGTGATTCCGACAAAGACGATTCCACAGGGCATCACAGCCCTCATCAACTATATTCCGGACAGTACACCCGAGGAGAACGAGCAGCGAATGAATGCGGAGATCAAAGTGGTAAAGACCGGGCAGGCGACGTACGCCGTGCGCGACACTGTGATCGATGACAAAGAGATCAGACAGGGCGATTACATGGGGATCGGTGATCAGGGAATTCTTTCTGTAGGACAGGATCTCGAAGCCACTGTGCGCGACATGGCCGGTAAGCTGATCGACGAGGACTCCGCGATCGTGAGTATCTACTACGGCGCGGACGTGGAGGAGGCAGATGCGCAGCGCATCGGGGAGCAGATTGCACAGGCGCACCCAGATGTAGAACTCGAAATCCACTACGGTGGGCAGCCGATTTATTATTATGTGATTTCAGTGGAATAGATACTTTCTAAAAATATACAAAAGCAGGGAGATGCAATATGAGCGGACAAAAGAAGATGAACAAAACGGGAATCAAGGACAGACTGATAAAAGGATTTATTCAGGTGTCGATGTTAGCGAGTGCTGTGGCAGTTGTCGCATGTGTCGTCATTTTTGTTCTGTCGGCAAGATATCAGTACGCGATGGAGCACTATGGATTTTCCCAGGGCGATATCGGAAAAGCGATGGTGGCATTTTCGGAGGCGAGAAGCTCGGTGCGCTTTGTCATCGGATCCCACTATTTGGATGCGTCGGAGGAGGCGAAAAAGGTTTATTTCCAGAAGAAGGAGGAGCTTGCCGGCTACATGGAGGACTTTCGGGAGTCCATCGTGATGGAGGATGAACTTGCGGTTTACAATAATATCACAAGTGAGCTCGAAAGTTACTGGAAGCTCTCAGACGACATCATGGAGCTTGGGGTGACAATGGATGAGGAGAAGAACATTAAGGCAGAGACGCTTGCGCTTGACCAGCTTGCACCGAAATATGATAAGCTCTACGATCAATTCAATGCGCTTATGCTCCTAAATGTGGATAAAGGGGATGAGGTGCAGAGCCAGCTTTTGATTTTGGAGGTGATTCTTGTCGCGGGAGTGGGCGTTGTCATACTGCTTGTATTTGCGATGTCCATGCGTCTTGGAGGGCGCATCGCAAAAGGTATCTGCAATCCAATTGCAAGTCTTAAGACCCGCCTTGGAACATTTGCGGAGGGGGATCTCACCTCGGAGTTTCCGGTGATGAACACGGAGGATGAGGTCGCGGATATGGTCAAGGAAGCCAGCGATATGGCGGAGAATCTTCGTGTGCTCATCGAGGATCTCGCCTACATATTAGACGAGATGGCGAAGGGGAATTTTGCCATCAAGACAAGAGTTGAGGACAGATATGTGGGAGATTTTGCAGAGCTGCTCCAGTCTATCCGCAGGATGAACAGAAACATGAATGATGCCCTGCATGAGATTGAATCTGCCTCCGAGCAGGTATCCTCCGGATCCAGCAATATGGCGGAAGGCGCACAGTCCATGGCTGAGGGGGCGACCGATCAGGCAGGTGCGGTGGAGCAGCTTCAGGCGACCATCACAACCATCACAGAGCATGTGGAGAAGACGTCTCTGCAGGTGGAGGAATCCTATAGAAAGGCGCAGAATTATGCCAAGGAAGCGGACGACAGCCGCCAGGAGATGGATTTGATGGTTGCAGCGATGAACCGTATCAACGAGACGACAAAGAAGGTCGCAAATATCGTCTCCGAGATTGAGGATATCGCAAGCCAGACGAATCTGCTTTCTTTAAATGCCTCGATTGAGGCTGCGAGAGCGGGTGAAGCAGGAAAGGGGTTTGCGGTTGTGGCAGACCAGATTCGAAAGCTTGCTGAGCAGAGTGCGCAGTCCGCGGTCAACACACGGGAGCTGATTGAGGGGGCACAGAAGGAGGTCGCTGATGGAAATTCCGCTGCGGAGAGCGCTGCGACTTCAATTGAAAATGTATTGATGGGTGTGAAGGCGATCGCTGAGTCCTCCAGGGAGCTGAGCGAGATCACCAATGAGCAGGCGCACGCGATGGAGCAGGCTGAGATTGGCATCAACCAGATCTCTGAGGTAATACAGCAGAATTCAGCCACTGCACAGCAGACATCCGCGACCAGCCAGGAGTTGTCCGCACAGGCGATTTCCATGAATGAACTGGTGGGACGCTTTACCCTGAAAGATTAGTATCATTTGCACGGGAGGTTTCTATGAATCGGGAGTCGTCCATTCAGGAAATTAAGGGAATCGGTGCGAAAACAGAAGAGCTATTTCATAATTTGGGAGTATACACCGTAGGTGATATACTCCTTCATTATCCCAGAACCTATGTACAGTTTCCGATGGCAAAAACTGCAGGGGAAGCGGAGGATGGGGAGACCGCGGCGGTTGTCGGTTGCATCACAAGAACGCCCGCCGTGCGCAGAACAAAGAGTATGCTGGTGACGGTCACCACGATCGGTGTGCCCGGAGAGGAGCTGGAGCTGGTCTGGTTCCGAATGCCTTACATGAAAAATCAGCTGAAGGTGGGAAGTACTCACATCTTTTATGGGAAGATTGTCCGAAAGGGTCAGCGGCGCGTCATGGAGCAGGCAGTTGTCTACACGCAGGATCAGTATATGTCGATGGAAAATGTATTTTTTCCGGTGTACGGACTGACTGGAGGCATTTCTAATAACCAGATCACGAAGGCTGTGCGGGCAGCACTTTTGGAGAGCCAGCTTTTCTTGGATTATCTGCCGGATGAGATACGGGATGCCTATGAGCTCTGCGAGTACAACTATGCAGTCCGGCAGATTCATTTCCCGGATGACATGGACGCGCTCATCGTCGCCAGAAAGCGTCTGGTATTCGATGAATTTTTTCTGTTTATTCTCAGTATGCAGTATCAAAAGGAAAAGCGTATCCGGGATGTAAATGAATTTGAATTTCAGGAAGATTCTTTCACGGATGATCTGATCGGAAAGCTTCCCTATGCACTGACGGGGGCTCAGGCGCGTGCACTGTCGGACGTGAAGCGGGATATGAGGGGCGCGCATGTGATGCAGCGGCTGATCCAGGGCGATGTGGGATCTGGTAAGACAATCATTGCATTTCTCGCGATGGCAGATGTGGCGCATAACGATTATCAGTCCGCGATTATGGCTCCGACGGAGGTGTTGGCAAGACAGCACTATGAGACGTTTCAAAACCTTTGTGAGTCGTTTGGGCTGCGGATTCCTGTGGTCCTCCTGACGGGCTCCATGACCGCGAGGCAAAAGCGCATGGCGTACGAGGCATTACAACTCTACCCAAATGCGATGATTGTTGGAACGCACGCCCTCATCCAGGAAAAGGCAATTTATGACAATCTTGCTCTTGTCATCACCGACGAGCAGCATCGCTTCGGCGTGCGTCAGCGAGAGATTTTTGCTGAAAAGGGCAGCCATCCACACATCCTCGTGATGAGTGCGACGCCGATTCCGCGCACGCTCGCCATTATTCTCTACGGGGATCTCGACATTTCTGTTGTGGACGAGGTGCCGGCGAAGCGCCTTCCCATCAAAAACTGTGCCGTGAACATATCCTATCGCAGCAAGGCGTACGCTTTTATCGAGAAGGAGGTCAAGCAGGGGCATCAGGCGTACGTGATCTGCCCGCTTGTCGAGGAGACGGAGAGTCTGGATCTGGAGAACGTGACGGACTATGTGAAAAAGCTGCGTGAAATTTTTCCGGAGGAGATACAGCTCGGGCTGCTTCACGGACAGATGAAGCCCGGATCTAAAAACAAAGTGATGGAGGCTTTTCTCAAAAATGAGGTGCAGGTGCTCGTGTCCACCACGGTCGTGGAGGTCGGCGTCAATGTGCCAAACGCCACCGTGATGATGATTGAGAATGCGGAGCGGTTTGGACTGGCACAGCTTCACCAGCTTCGGGGACGTGTTGGCCGCGGTTCTCAAAAGTCCTGCTG
>CAJLGN010000181.1 GCA_905206195.1 uncultured Roseburia sp. | reverse complement strand
TATGTGGCGCAGATGTTTTATGAACAGGCGCAGGATACCGTGGATGTGGTGTTCATCGGCAGCAGTCACGTCTACACGAATGTCAACCCGGCTGTTTTGTGGAGTGAATATGGGATGGCGTCCTATGATCTGGCAGGGTCGAACCAGCCGCTCTGGAATTCCTATTATTATATGAAGGAAGCCATTGAACTGCAGACACCAGATCTTGTCGTGGTGGATCTGTACCGCGCCATCGAGAACAGGGATGTGATTGACGATGCCAGGACCGCCATGAACACACTGGGGATGAAGCCCGGAGCGAACCGGACGGCGAGCATCTATGCGAGCGTGGAAAACGAGGCGTCGGCCACCGATTATATCTGGGGTGTTCTGGTTTACCACACCCGCTATGAATCGCTCACAGAAAACGATTTTAAGCGCTATAATGGAGATGTCAACGGGTTAAACTATAAGGGGTTTAATATGAACTGCATCAGCACCACCGTGTTTGAGGGACTGAGTGACTTCACGGAAATGAAGGATCGTCTTCCGCTGACCCAGAAGAATGAGGAATACTTAAGGAAGATCATAGAGCTGGCGAGGGAGACAGATACGCCGCTTCTGCTCATGGTGGCGCCTTATCAGGGAATTATGCCGTCTGACAAAATGATTTTTAATGAAGCGCAGGCGCTGGCAAAAGAGTATGATGTTCCTTATGTTGATTTTAACGAGCATTATCAGGAGATCGGGTTTGACCCGCGGGAAGATTTCGCTGAATCCTCCCATTTAAATTATTATGGAAGTGAAAAGTTCTCGACATATCTGGGAAAATATCTGAAAAACCGATATGATATACCGGATCGCCGGGGCGATGAAACATACATCTCGTGGGAAGAAAATGCAAAGTATTATGAGAAGATTGCCTATAATTTCCGCCTGCGCAATACACCGGATATGGAAGAGTACCTGAGACTTTTATTGGATAATGAAGATTATACGGTGTGTATTTCACTGGATGGGGGGGATGCCATAGGGGGCATCGAAGCGGCCAACGTTCTGGGGAAATACGGGGTTGAGGCAGGCGGAGAAGCGGTCATTGTGCTGGAGGGCGGGCAGCCCATCTTCTATGCGGACGATAGTTTTCAGGATGGCTATGAATTTTATAAGGACATTGGAAATAAGACGCTCGGCATTCAGGGGACTCCTGCCAAGAAACGGGATACGGTGACCGGGGAGACGACAGAGTATGTGGAAAAAACGATAGAACTGAGTAAAACGGGATGTCTTATCGTGGGGTATGGCATGAATATCCTGCTGTATGATAATTATACACAAACTTATCTGGACTCTTTTGGCTTTAATGCGCTGGACGGGTATCAGAAGGTGCGTTATTAGCGGTGAGAGAGGAATGAGGAAGTGATGAAGGAAAAAGTAATCAGGATACAGAACTTTTTGCTCGCGTTTTGCGCATTATTCCGCCATCCGGTGGAGGTGCCGGATATTGTGATGCAGTATCGCAACAGCGAGAGTTTAAAAGCGGATATCGAGGAGATCAACCGCGAGCGCATCAACTCTCTGCATCAGAACTTGGATGAGGGGCGCGACGATGCAGTTCCAAGGACGCTGAAGGAAGAGCTGGAATTAAAAAAAAAAGAATACCGGCGGATCAATGAGAGTTTCCGAAAACGGCTGATTTTTCATGTGGGATTTGGCGGTGGACTTTATTCTGAGCTTGACAGTATGATGGAGTTTATGCTGTTCTGTTATCAGAATCATATTCGGTTTGAACTGTACGCGGACGATGCCAATTTTTCAAAGCCGGGTGGAAACGGGTGGGAGGAGCTGTTTGAGCCGTTTTGCCCGATCAATCATGATCCGCTGAATCAGAAAGCAAACTACCGTCCCACCGATTATCTCAGCCAGATGCGCCCACACAGACTTTGGACGAGGGGATATTATTATCCGCGGAAACTGAAACGAAACACCGGGTCGGATTACCTGACGCAGGATCTCTGGTGTATGTGCATCAGCGACGGTTTCAAGAAAGCGCCGATCGAGTGGCCGCTTTTTGACATGCATGGCACCTGCGAGACAGAGTTCGCGAAGCTTAGCGCTATCGCAGTCAGCCCCAAGCCGGAAATTAGGGAGCGGATGGATGGCTTGATAGGGGGGCTCCGTTTGCCGGAACATTATATCTCTGTTCAGGTGCGCGGCGGGGATAAGTATCTGGAGTACGATACGCTTGTGGAGGCGGATGCTTTTATCGAGAAGATCGAAGAATTTCCCTCTATGCCGGAAGCTGTTTTTGTTTTTACGGATGACTACCGCAATGTGACATACATGCGAGAACAGAGACCGGAGTGGAAGATTCTGACGCTGACTGGGGAGGACGAGAGAGGCTATTATAACAGTGAGTTTAACAAGCAGGACTGGGAATTTCGGAAAGCCAACCTGATTAAGCTCCTCGCGATCATCGAGGTGTGCGTGGGCGCAGATCTCCACATTGGATCGAATCAATCCTGCGTCGATATGTATCTGCGCTCGATGAAGGGCGATGAGAATTATGTGATACTCGACAAGAAATGACAGGGTGGGCAGGAGCTTTCCGCGGTCTCCTTCTTTGCGCAAGGTGGTTGGAGAGACTCTCCAGCTACGGTGTGAGCGTGCGGACAACTGTGGCCGGATTGCCGCAGGCGACAGAGTAGGGAGGGATGTCCTTTGTCACGACACTCCCAGCGCCGATGACAGCGCCCTCCCCGATGGTCACGCCTTTTAGGACAGTCACGCCGAACCCGATCAAGGCTTTCTCACAGATGTGGATGGGGGCGCTTTTTACCACGTCCCAATTCTTGCCGTAGAGTGTGGAGCGGCCCTGCACAGCGCCCTCCCACTCGGCAGTCACATCGTCCTTGCGCTCGGACCAGTGGACGGAGTGGGAGTTGTGGTCGTAAATCGTGCAGTTCCACGCGATGATGACATCGTCGTCGATTGTGATGCCATCCCTTGAAATGAGCTGTGTGCCGCCGCCGATGTGTACCCGGTCGCCGACTTTGATGCTGCCGCGATCGGTCTCAAAGACAAAAGAGGAGTCGATCATGCTCTTCTCCCCGATGGAGAGATAAGTCTGACCGCTCTTTGGAGCGCGCAGATCGAGATTAAAGTTCTCGCCCAGAATGGCGGAGCTGTCGATGGAGATGTGGGAAGCAGATGCGCTTAGCTGCTTCTTTTTTTTATATTTTTTATAGATACTTCTGATATTCATGGAAATGTGATCCCTTTCTAATGGATGTTATTGCAGGAAGCGAAGGAGCATGGCAGAGCTGTTCTCCCACAATCTGACTGCGGGAGCTTGCAGTCTGTTGTAAACTTTCATCAGCAGACCTGCGATCACACTGTCCACCGGTTCGAGGATGAGCCTGCGCATCTCATTTGCCGCCATACAGAGCACAATCGTGCAGAGCACGTAGCCTGCGACGTAGAGCAGGAGTAGGGGGCTGTCCGTGTGGGAGGTGAGATCAAACACGCGGTTCAGTACATAAATGCGGACAAATGACTCTGCCACGTACAAAGGCATGACATTGCCTGCCAGGTGATTGATGATCCGACTCTTAAAATGCAATTCGCGGAAAAGCAAAAGCAACAGAGTGGAGGAAATGAGAATGAACAGGGAACAGTCCCGACAGAAAGTCCCCATCTGTACCCCTTTTAAGAGGGAGAGCGCGAAGTCCAGCGCAAAAATAACAAGTGTGGAGCAGCTAAGGAGCAGAAAAAGCCGGCTCTTTTTGAATGGTTCTGGGTGATACATGCGGATGTAGCGGCCGATCAGGTAGACCATGACCATCTGCGCGATGCCTTTTCCGCCGTCCTGTGTCAGCTCAAAGAAGGCGAAGGTCGGGATCGCGGAGAGCAGGAACAGCAGTAGCAGGATGGCGCCGCCAAGAGTTTTTCTGCTGGCTTTCTCCGCAAATTTATTGAGAAAAATGGACAAAAAGCACAGGGCAAAATAACAGCTTAAGACCCAGTATCTTCTCGAGAGGATCGGGATACAGGAAAGAATCAAAGCCTTGGCGGAGAGATCACCGGCGAGCAGTGTCCCAAGCAGCGTATAAAAAATGACCGCAAGATCCAGGCGGATCAGCTTGCCCAGGTCAAATCGGATGCCAAAATACCCGGAAATGAGGATAAAGCAGGTCACGCCGGTGTTGAAGAGGGCATTGATGAAAATGCTGATTGACCGGTTGAGTCCTGTCAGACTGTCGTTGAGACCGCCGAAGGTGTGCATGAAAATAATTCCTGCAATGCAGAGGATGCGCAGAAGCTCAAAGCCAGATTCACGTTGTTTTTGCATAGGCGTGTACAATCCTTTTCTAAAATGGTATAATAATAAAGTTATTATAGCAATCCAGAAATAGTTTG
>CAJLGN010000180.1 GCA_905206195.1 uncultured Roseburia sp. | reverse complement strand
ATCCAGATATTTTTTTGCCAACTCGACAAAGCGCACGACGTGGAATTCCTCTGACGGCAAGAGTTCGTCGACGAGGTAGTGGGGCACACCCTGCATTTCTTTTGGGGTAATTTTGGCGGAGCCGATATCCATATACTTATACACCTGCATGGAGTCGGCGGAGACCACCGCTCCGTTCACCCTCCGTGCAAGCTCGATGGAGAGCGCAGTTTTTCCAACTGCAGTCGGTCCTGTCAGAACAATCATTTTCTTTTTGTTCATCTCATACAATCCTTTTAAACTTCTTCTCAATCTCGTATTTGCTCATGGAGATCATCGTAGGCCTGCCGTGCGGGCACTGATAGGGATTCTCAAGCGTCAAAAGCTCCTCCAAAAGATGCTCCGCCTCCGCAGTGCCGAGTCGATTGTTCCCTTTTACCGCCGCCTTGCAGGACATAGATGCAACCTTTTCTAAAATGAGCTCCGGCGCTTTGCTGCCGCTTATGTTGGCAAAATCATCCAGCAGATCAATGAACATACTCCGCGTATCAATTCCCTCAAAATCTGCGGGAATCCCCGTGATCGCGTATTCTTTTCCGCCGAACGGCTCAATCTCATAGCCGAAGGTGCGTATCTGTTCCCCGTATGTATCGAGCATTTCCTGCTCCTCCAGACTCAGAGTTAAAATAATCGGCGGGCTGACGGTCTGCGAGACAAAGTCTTTTGCCCGCACCCGTTCCATCGTCCGCTCGTAGAGCACTTTTTCATGCGCAGCGTGCTGATCGACGACAAAGAGTTTCTCCTCGTACTGGATCAACCAGTATGTGTCAAAAAGCTGCCCGATGATTCTGTGCCGCTTGGCCGCAGTCGCAGCCAAAAAACCCGTTTCGCCGGTGAGCAACGTCTGCTGTTCACCGGTGGCTAAGATCTCATGCTGCACACCATCGCTCGCTTCAAGCGCCTGCGCAACACTCTCCGATATTATTTCAGACTTTTGTGAGGATCGCCCGCCTTTCTCATGTCCTTTTCCATCCAAAGTACCCCCGTACACAGACGCATCCTGGACCAGATTTCCGGTCTTTGTCTGCTCCCTGCTGAGCAGGCGCTCGAACACGCCAAGATTCTCTGCCCGCCTCGTCTCCCGCTCCGGATACTTGCGCTCATAAGGGCTGTCCTTTGCGACGCTGCTCCGCAAATCCTGAATCCTTCTCTTCTCGAACGGCTCCGGCGTATCTGCGGTAATCGGCGGGCGCTTTTCCTCTTTTTTCTCCTCGAGTGGCACTTCCGGTATAAACTCTCTGTGCGTTAGGACGTCCCGGATCAACTGGTACAGCTTCCTATAAATTTCCTCATTATTACAAAACCGCAGTTCCATCTTGGTCGGGTGCACCTTCACATCCAAAAGCTCCGTATCCATCGTAAAATAGAGCACACAAAACGGATACTGGTGCTGCATCAGAAAACCCTTGTAGGCCTCCTCGACCGCCTTTGAGAGCAGTGTGCTTTTGATGTAGCGCCCGTTGATAAAATAGTTCTCATAATTGCGGTTTCCGCGCGCAATCAGCGGCTTTCCGACAAATCCTTTCACCGAAAAAAACTCGGTGTCCGCTTGCACCGGAAGAATCGAAGATGTGATATCTCTGCCGAAAATGTGGTAGATCATATCTTTTTCGTTGGAATTGCCCGAGGTGTGCATCTTCGTCTGCCCGTTGCTTGTAAACTTAAAGGAGACGTCTGGGTGCGACAAGGCGAGGCGCTCCATCAGATCACCGATGTAATTGCCCTCGGTCTGTGCCGTCTTTAAAAATTTTCGCCGCGCTGGTGTGTTGTAGAACAGGTTGCGAACGATGAAAGTGGTTCCCTCCGGAACGCCGACCTCCTCATTTTCTTTTTCGCGCGATCCCTCGATCACGTAGCGCGTCCCTGTGACCTCGCCGTAGGTTTTTGTGAGCAGCTCAACCTGGGAGACCGCAGCGATGCTCGAGAGTGCCTCACCGCGAAATCCCAGGGACATGACGCACAGTAAATCCTCCACCCCCTTGATTTTGCTGGTGGAGTGGCGCAAAAACGCGAGCGGAACCTGCGCCCGCTCGATGCCGCAGCCGTTGTCTGTAATCCGGATGAAGGAAATTCCCCCCTCCTTGATCTCCACCGTCACAGCTGTCGCCTGCGCGTCGATGGCATTCTCCACAAGCTCCTTTACCACGGAGGACGGACGCTCCACGACCTCCCCCGCCGCGATCTTATCGATGGTTTCCTGATTCAATAATGTAATCTGTGGCATAGCACCCTCCTAACGCGATTCTATTGCAACAAGCCTCTCCCAACTGTGGCATGCGATTCCCGCAAATGTAACCGTATACAACGCTCAGGAAAAATTGTGCTCTTCGCAATTTCGCAATCATCTTGCAAGTGACGGTTTACCAGCGGTTCTTCACTTTGTTTTGAAGCTCATACAGCTTGTTGAGCGCCTCAATCGGTGTCAAATTGCCCACATCCACATTGCGCAGCTCCTCGATAATGTCGTCATCCCTGACGGTGTCAAAAAGGGACATCTGAGTCAGATCGACCTCGTCCAGCTTCTCCTTCTTTTTCTTCGCACCACCATCCACAGAGAGTGTTCTTGTAACTCCGGTGATATCGTTTGCGATCAACTCCTCCACAATCTCTTTCGCGCGCTCAATGACAGAATCCGGAACTCCCGCAAGCTTCGCCACCTGGATTCCGTAGCTCTTATCCGCGCCTCCACCCACAATCTTGCGCAAAAAGACGATATCGTCTCCCTTTTCCTTGACCGCGATACAGTAATTATTTACATTGTTCAGCTTCCCCTCCAGCTCTGTGAGCTCGTGATAATGGGTGGCAAAAAGTGTCTTTGCGCCGAGAAGCTTTGGATTGCTGATATGCTCCACGACCGCCCATGCGATGCTGAGCCCGTCGAAAGTGCTTGTTCCCCGACCGATCTCATCCAAAATCAGCAGAGAATTTGCAGTGGCATTCCGCAGGATATTTGCCACCTCATTCATCTCCACCATAAAGGTGCTCTGCCCGCTCGCCAGGTCGTCCGACGCGCCCACGCGCGTGAATATGCGATCCACGATGCCAATTTGAGCGGAGGATGCTGGCACATAGCTTCCGATCTGCGCCATCAGCACGATCAGCGCACTCTGGCGCATGTACGTGGATTTTCCTGCCATATTGGGTCCTGTGATGATCGAAATACGGTTGTTCCCGTTGTCCAGATACGTGTCGTTGTCGATGAACATGTCATTCACGATCATCTTTTCAACGACCGGGTGGCGGCCGTTTTTGATGTCGATCACGCCGCTCTCGCTGACTTTCGGTCGACAGTAATTGTTCTGCTCCGCAACCACGGCGAGGGAGGCAAATACATCCAGTCCCGCAACCGCTTTGGCGGTGCGCAAAATCCGCACGACCTCCTGCCCGATTCGCTCTCTCACCTCACAGAACAGTTCATATTCCAGTGTCACAAGCTTGTCCTCAGCTCCGAGGATCATGTCCTCAAGCTCCTTTAATTCCGGCGTGATATAGCGCTCGGCATTGGCGAGAGTCTGCTTTCTCGTAAAGTAATCCGGCACGAGATTCTTGTAGGAGTTTGTGACCTCCAGATAGTAGCCGAACACCTTGTTGTACTTGATCTTTAAATTGCGGATTCCCGTCTTCTCGCGCTCCTTGGTCTCCAGCTCGGCAAGCCAGGTCTTCCCCTCCGTCTTGGCGTGGCGATACTTGTCAACCTCCTCGCTGTAGCCCTCCTTGATCAGCCCTCCGTCGCGCACGGAGATCGGGGGCTCTTCCACAATCGCCGCATCAATCAGCGCGTGAAGCTCCTCGAGTGTATCAATATTTTCACGCAGCTGGCGCAAGAGCTCTCCGTCAAATTCGCCCAGCAGTGTGTGAATTGGCGGAAGCATGCCGATGGAGTTGCGGAATGCGATCAGATCTCTCGGATTTGCAGAGAGGTATGTAACGCGTGTGATGAGCCGCTCCAGATCGTAGATCGGATTTAAGTACTCCCGCAGTTCCTCCCGCGTGATGACGTTCGCATTCAACTCACAGATTGCATCCTGCCTCCGGGCGATCTCCTCCACATCGATCAGCGGCTGCTCCACGTAGGAGCGGAGAAGTCTTGCGCCCATCGCCGTCTTTGTCCGATCCAGCACCCACAGCAGCGAGCCGCGCTTTTGCTTCTCCCGCAGCGTCTCCACCAACTCCAGGTTGCGTCTGGTCGAGCTGTCGATGATCATGTATTTTCCGGTCGAATACGGGTGAATTGCCACTATATTGTCCAGATTATTTTTCTGCGTCTCGTAGAGGTACTTAAGCAGCGCCCCCGCCGCAATCACACTGCAGTCGTAATCCGACAGACCAAGAGCCGTCAGGCTTTTTACTTTAAAATGTCCTTTTAGCGTATTTTC
>CAJLGN010000179.1 GCA_905206195.1 uncultured Roseburia sp. | reverse complement strand
TGAGCCTGCACAGAATGGGATTGGAAGCTGGTGTCTGTCAGTAGATGGATGGAGAGTGCGCGGAACTGCCGTGTGCAGAAAATTCATTAAATTATGGAAAAATAAAAGTCAATGATAGATTTTTTTCTCGAAATAAGATATAATATACAAGATATCGCAAGTTTTTCCCAGGCGGGAAATTGACACCAAAATCTTTTGCTTATAAGAAAACAGTGCCAGGAGATAATTTGTGGTTGAAAAAAGAAAGAAAAAATGATAGGATGATTACGAGCGCAGTTTGAACTGTGCACGTAGGAAGGAGCATGGTTTATGGATACGAACGATATTTCCTTGTGTGAGAAGCTTGTTATGAAGGTCATTTGGGATTCGACAGAGGAGCTGGCATTGCAGGAGGTCATGGACAGGGTGAATCAGGAGAATGGCAAGAGCTGGAAGCCACAGACGGTCTCCACATTTTTGACACGTCTGGTGAAGAAGGGCTTTCTGAATATGTACCGCAAGGGCAGATACTGCTATTATCAGCCAATCGTGAGCAAGGATGAATTCTGGAAAGCGACCATCCAGGAGAATGCAAGATTTTTTACAAAGGGGGATGTGGGAGCATTCGCCTGCTGTCTGTGCGATGACATTCTCGACGAAGCTGATATTGAGAGACTGAAGAAAAAGATAAATGAGTGTAGTTAGTCAGATATTTTTGGCAATTGTCACCTCGTCTCTGACCGGGACGCTCACAATTGGACTTTGGTGTATTCTGCGAAAGAGATGGCTTGACCGCAATCCGGCATTAGGCTATGGGATTCTTTGTATGAGCAGTATCCTGTACCTAATTCCGCTGGGGTTTATCGTTTTGCAGTTGACGGTGCGGGACGGATATGTTCGGCGCGATGGACTTTGGCAGCTGCATTTTTCGTTTGCGGGTTGTCTGTGGATTCTGTGTGCGATCGTTGGAGGAAGCTGGGTGTTCTTTACATTTCGGTGTATGATTGCACACATTTATAAGAGTCTCAGACACGGGCGGCGGAGCAGTTTTGTTCCAGTTGAGGATGCTGCCGTGAAGGAGGAATTTCTTCGAGTCAAAAAGAAGCTTGGAATCAAGAGGAAAATTAACCTGTATCAGAATGACCAGGTGACGCGTCCCATGATACAGGGCATTTTCTTCTCCAGTGTGGTGCTTCCCAGAAGAGAGTATACGAGAGAGCAGCTCTCGGTCATCTTCCATCACGAGCTGATGCATTATAAGAGTCATGATACCTTTTTTAAATTCTGCGGCGCATGTGCGGGATGGACACAGCATTTGAACCCGATTAGCAGGCGGCTGCTGGGATTTTTGGATGAGTGGAGCGAGTACCACTGTGATAGCAGAGCAATTGATGCCATTAGCGACGAGATGGAGGCAGGACGTTACTTTGAAGTGATTACCGACAGCCTGAGAGGGGGGCCGGACATGGAAGATAAGGATTATATTTTTTCTACGCTATGCGAAAGCCGATTCAGTTTGGAAAGGAGAATAGAATACATGAAAAGATATAAGGAATTAAAGGGCGTCACGAAGAAAGCAACCGCAGCGGTGGTATTTGCCTTTGCGATGACAAGCGTAACTACGATTTATGCGGCCGGGAGTCAGTTGGTGGGACTCCACGATACGCTATATCGGAATTTGGAAGTGACTGATGGCGAGGTTGCACAGCAGCGGACGCTGGAGGAAGTGTATCTGTCGGGGGCGGAGGATCGCAGCTATAGTGATATCGTGTCCGGGGAGACGGAGGAGAGGATGACCCGGTCGGTGGGTGTCAATGAAATGGCCACCTTCAACTGGTTGGTGGTTCCCGGCACGCGCACGGTGACATCCTCCTTCTATGTGAAAGCGGGACAGAGCATTTCCATTTCTTGTACGGCGTCACCTGGAAACAGTCCATACTGGATTGGCGTTCAGGATGGGTGGAACAATGTGCGCTACGTGGAGGGATCAGGAAGTTTTGGACATACCTTTTCCGTGGAGAGCTCTGGGTTTTACCGTGTGCTCGTACAGAATCGCGGCAGTGTGGATATTGATACGAGCGGAAGCTATACGATTTATGAATGACAAGGGAAGGCAAAGCAGCCAGACCGGATCTATTGGCATGTGGAGATAGATCTGTAAAGACAGAAAAGAGGCAGAAGCCTCTTTTCTTATAAATCCATAAACTACAATTGAGATAATCCTGTCAAAAATGGGCGAGATATTTTTGGAAAACCAAAATCACTTCAGAGTAACAGTGTTTGGGGCGGTGCTAAAATCGAGCACCGTCTTATTTTTTCGGAGCAGATCGGATTTCAACTGGCTCGCAGGAAAGTCCGGGTTGTCCGAGATATCTGTGGGTGCGTCGAAAAAGAAGACGGAGGCATCTGTGGCTTCATAGAAATTTTCGTAGAAAGACCAGTTGCCGTGATGCCCGACCTGGACGTAATCACAGGCAATCGCGTCACCGTAATTGGCGAGCAGATAGTCACTCATGTCGTACTTGATGTCGGAGCAGAACAGCATGCTGCTGTTTTCACTCGAGACCTCAAAGAGCAGGGAGGCATTATTCTGGTAGTCTTTTTCCTCGCCCACTGTATTTTGGACGATGTCATCGTAGGCGTTGTAGACAGAAAACGTCAGTCCGTATATGGACAGGACGTCCCCGCGTTTTAGGTGGGTTACATTCTCGGCATCGTGCGTCAGAGAGTAGTAGGTTTCCAGAACGGTAATGTCGTCGTAGGGCTCACCCACGGACATGATAAATTCATAGTCGAAGCCGTTGTCGTAGACTGCATCGATGGTGATGGGACCGGGATTTGCGTAGATGGCATTGAACGCCCCGGCATGGTCACGGTGCGGGTGGGAGACAATCCAGGCATCCACCTGATTGCCGTGCTCTGCAATCGCGCGCCGGACAGCGGCCTCGTTCCCCGCCCAGCCGCCGTCGATGACAATCAGGGTGTCCTCGTTTGTGATGGTGTAGAAGGTTCCCTGAAGCCCCGTGGCATCCGCGTACTGTGTCACCAGATACTCGCGGGTCAAATCCGGCTTGTGGCCGGTGGAATCCTGCCTGCTCCGCTGCCAGGACAGGAGGGAGAAAGTGCTAAGAAGCAGTCCAAAAGAGAGCAGAACTGCCGAGGAAACAATCTGTTTTTTTCTCATTAAAAGCTCCGTTTCCGCGCGAATGAAAAGGGATAGCCGACATCTTATCCGCGCATATTTCACAGTGATACTGGTAATACCTTAGCAAAAAAAGTGGGAAATGTAAAGAGTCCCGGCGAACTCGAACTTGCAACAAACACCATAAGGTGATAGTATAAAAAAGATATGAAGGAAGCAAAGAAAAGAGAGGGATGATATATGAAGATTGCGATTGCCGGAACCGGGTACGTCGGGTTGTCGAACGCTATTTTACTGGCGCAGCACCACGAGGTATACGCGGTGGATCTGATCGAGGAGAAAGTCGACCTGATCAATCGGGGGAAGTCACCGTTGGTGGATCCAGAGATCGAGAACTACCTCGCCAATGCGAGTCTTAAACTCACGGCGACGACGGACGGGGAGGCTGCTTACCGGGACGCGGAGTATGTCATCATCTCAACGCCGACGAATTATGACGAGAAAAAGAATTACTTTGACACATCCTCCGTGGAGGCGGTTATCGAGCTTGTGCAGCGGGTCAATCCGGCGGCGATCATGGTCATCAAATCGACGATTCCGGTGGGGTACACGGAGGCTGTCTGCAGAAAATATAACACGGAACAGATTCTCTTCTCCCCGGAATTTCTGAGGGAGGGACGGGCGCTTTGGGACAACCTTTATCCGTCTCGGATCATCGTTGGATCCGCCGTGGGAAATGTGGAGATGAAGCAGGCGGCTGAGCGCTTTGCGGGACTGTTGCAGGAGGGCGCCATCAAGGAGGATATCCCGACCCTGCTTACCAATCTCACCGAGGCGGAGGCGGTCAAGCTGTTCGCCAACACGTATTTGGCTCTGCGCGTCTCATTTTTCAACGAGCTGGACACTTTTGCCGAGATGAAGGGGCTTGACGCGAAGCAGATCATCGAGGGAATCGGTCTGGATCCCCGCATCGGCATGCATTATAACAATCCATCGTTCGGATACGGTGGATATTGTCTGCCAAAGGACACAAAGCAGATGCTCGCCAATTACAATAATGTACCCAATAGTATTATGGGAGCCATCGTGGAGGCAAATCAGACGAGGAAGGATTTTATCGCCGAGCAGATTTTGGAGCGTGCGCCAAAGACGGTCGGAGTCTATCGACTTGCGATGAAAGCAAATTCAGATAATTACAGGCAGAGCTCGATTCTTGGCGTGATGGAGCGTCTCCGCGCCAAGGGTGTGGATGCATTTGATTCCAGATTACCTCAAACTCTGCCATCCACTGAGCTGCATTATCTG
>CAJLGN010000178.1 GCA_905206195.1 uncultured Roseburia sp. | reverse complement strand
CTCCTTAAAGATTTCCATTGCGATTGTCACCTGAACAGTAGCAACTGCCAGATCGTCAAACGGATGGATGAACGTGTAGCCCTCCTTCTCAGCGAGCTCGTACGCCTTCTGGCACGCCTCGTCGTAAACATCGCCGCAGAGCACAACCTGGGCTCCGTAGCTCTTGGTTCGGTTGACTTTGATGAGCGGCGTGGTGGTTGGCATGACAATGACAGCTTTGCATCCGTAGCACCGCGCGGCGTAGGCAACCCCCTGCGCGTGGTTGCCTGCGGACGCTGTAATCAATCCCCGCTCCCTCTCCTCCCTGGAGAGTGTGCTGATCTTATAATAGGCCCCCCGCACCTTGTACGCGCCGGTAAACTGCATATTTTCCGGCTTCAGATAAACCTTATTGCCGGTCTGGCAGCTTAAATAGTCACTGTAGACAAGCTTTGTCTCAAGTGTCACCTCTTTTACCTTCTCACTTGCCTCTTCAAATTTGTCCAATGTCAGCATTTTCATCGCTCCCCTTTCTAAATTGATCGCGTGCCGCGCCTGCACCTTGCCCGCCTCTCACACTTCAAACAGTGCGTCCACAAACTGGTTGGAATCAAACTTCTGCAAATCTTCAATCGTCTCGCCCACACCGATATATTTGACGGGTATACCAAGCTCCGATTGGATCGCCACCGCGATACCTCCCTTTGCCGTGCCGTCCATCTTGGTTAAAATAATGCCGGTGATATCCGTGACCTCGGAAAATTCCCGCGCCTGACTTAAGGCATTCTGCCCGGTCGTCGCGTCAAGCACCACGAGCGTCTCGCGGTAGGCGTCCGCATACTCTTTTTCCAGAATGCGATTGATCTTCCGAAGCTCCTCCATAAGGTTCTTCTTGTTGTGAAGTCTGCCCGCCGTATCACAGAGCAGCACATCCGCTCCGCGCGCTTTCGCGGCCGCCACCGCATCGTAGACGACCGCTGCCGGGTCTGCCCCCTCCTGCCCGCCGATCATCTCCACACCGGCGCGGTTGGCCCACTCCCTCAGCTGGTTTCCCGCCGCTGCGCGGAACGTATCCGCCGCTGCCAGCACAACCTTTTTTCCCTGATCCTTCATCTTGCCGGCAAGCTTGCCCACAGACGTCGTCTTACCGACACCGTTGACACCGATGACGAGCACCACCGACTTCTCATTCTCAAAGCGGTACGCCGTCTCCCCGACATCCATCTGCTCCTTGATACTGCCGATCAAAAGCTCCTTGCACTCGGCCGGATCCTTAATGTGATTCTCCTTCACCTTCTGTCTCAGATTTCCGATAATCGCTTCCGTCGCCCGCACACCGATATCTCCCATGATCAGAATTTCCTCGATCTCCTCGTAAAATTCATCGTCAATGCTGGAATAACCCCGAAAAATCGCATCGATCCCGGAGACGATATTGTCCCTCGTCTTCCCAAGCCCTGAAACCAGGCGACTCCAAAAGCCCTTCTTTCCCTCACTCATACTCCTACCTCACATTCTACTTATCCAGATCGCCCTCGATCAGGTTTACCGACACGAGCGTGGATACACCTTTTTCCTGCATCGTGATCCCGTACAGACGATCCGCCGCCGCCATCGTGCCGCGGCGATGCGTGATGACGATAAACTGTGTGTTTTTCGTCAGCTTATGTAAATATTTTGCGAAACGGCCAACGTTGGAATCGTCCAGCGCTGCCTCGATCTCATCCAGCAGACAAAACGGGGATGGCTTTAGATTTTGAATCGCAAACAGCAGTGCGATCGCGGTCAGCGCTTTCTCTCCTCCGGACATCTGCATCATATTCTGGAGCTTCTTTCCCGGCGGCTGCGCAATGATGCGGATACCACATTCCAAAATATCCTCGTCTTCCACCAACTCAAGCGTTCCTTTTCCACCGCCAAAAAGCTCCTTGAACACTTTGTCAAACTCGCCCTGTATCTCGGCGAATTTCTCCATAAACTGTCTGCGCATTCCAGTGTCCAGCTCCTCGATGATGCCAAGCAGCGTCTCCTCCGCCTCCACGAGATCATCGTGCTGTGTCTTTAAAAACTCATAGCGCTCCGATATCTCCCGGTAATCCTCGATGGCGTTGACGTTGACGTCCCCCAGTCCCCGGATATCATCCTTTATGGAAGCGATCATCCGCTTTAGCGCGGCCAGATCATTGTACTCCCCGTCGCGCAGCTCCATCGCCGCGTGCAGCGTCAATTCGTACTCCTCCCACATATAATTATTCTGATATTCGTGCGCCTCCTCCAGCTTCTCTCTCTGACTGTTCAGGCGAAAAATCTCCTTGTCGAGATCTGCGATCTTTTTGGATATCTCCTCGCGCTTCTGGAAAAATCCCTTGTACTCTTTGGACATCTCCTCTCTGCGCGCCGTGTTTTCTTTTAATTCTCGCTCTAAATCCGCGTAATTGCCATCCGACGCCAGCAGCGTCTTTTTGATTTCCTCGATATCATGCCGCTTCCTCTCAGCATCTGCTTTCGCCTCGCCGGCCTCACGCAAAAGACCGCTCCGCTCTTCCTCATAACGCCGGATCTCCCCCTCGAGGCGGTTTAAGTTCACAAGCACAAACTCCGCCTTCTGCCGGATGCCGACCTCCTTTAGCTGGACCGCCGACACCGTCTGCTTGGCACTCTCTTCCTTCCCCGCCTGCTCCTCGAGCACAGCCTGGAATCCGGCGTTTTCCTCCTCGATCTGCCTCTCTCTCTCCTTGGCTGCAGCAATCTCCTCCGCGATGCGCTCCTTACTTTCCTGAATCTCCCGCAGCTGGCTCTCAATCTCGCGATTTTCAAGCTGCAGGCCTGCAAACACACTCTCGCTCTCGTTCTTCTGCTCCGCGGCGCGCTCCACATTCAGCTTTGCAGTATTCTGTAAAATATACTGCTCCTGCAGTGTCACCTTGTTTTTCTCGATGTCCTCCGCCAGAAGGCTCTGTGCCGTCTTGATATCTCCCAGGCGGTTCTGGAGCTGTCCGCGCTCTCCTTCCAGATCTGTCACTGTCCGCTCCAGCTCCTCAATCTCCCGCTTTCTCGCCAGCAGATTACTGCTGTTTTTAAACGCGCCGCCCGTCATGGAACCGCCAGGGCTTAAGTACTCTCCCTCCAGCGTCACAATGTGCAGTGAGTAGCGCTTCTTTTTGGCAAGCGCGATGGCGCGATCAATATTTTCTGTCACAATCACTCTTCCGAGGAGATAAGAGATCACGCCCTCGTATCTCGTGTCTGTTTTGACCAGAGTGCTGGCGAGTCCGATGACCCCCGGCTCCTTTTTGGCATCCGCATTTTTTAAATTTCCCTTGCCGCTCACACTTGTGAGGGGCAGAAAAGTCGCCCGCCCGTACTTGTTCTGCTTTAAGTATGCGATCATCTGCTTCGCCGTGTCCTCGTCCTCGGTGACAATGTTCTGGATGTTGCCGCCGAGCGCCGTCTCGATGGCAATCTCGTATTTTTTCTCCACCTGAATGAGATCCGACACCACACCGATCAACCCCTTATTCCGGGTCTTCTGCTCCATAACGCGCCGGATGCTGTTTCCATATCCGTCGTAGCGCTCCGCAATATTCTTCAGAGACTCCAGCCTCGACTGCTCCTTGTGGTATCTGGCAGTGACCTGCTCCAGCTGCTGCCTCGTCTCGAGAGCTTTGCGCTTCCAGTCGCCAAGCTTCTCCTCCATCTCGGCAGCCGTTTTTTTATTCTCCCGAATGGAATCGTTGACTGCATCCAAATCCTTCTGGCATTCCGCGAGAACCGCATCCAGGTCAGCCTCCTCCGTCTTTCTCGCCAAAAGACGCTGCGTGAGCTGAGCCTTTCTGATATTGACCTGCTCCTGCATCGTGTCGTAGCGCTGCTGCCTCGCCTTGACGGACGCTTTCTTGTTCAGGAGCTCAATGATCTCATTCTTCCCCCGCTCAATGCCCTCTGTGCAGCGCGCGATCTCCTCCTGCAGAACACGAAGGCGCTCCGCGGCCTCCCGCTTTTGCTCCTCCACCTCCGCCATCTGTGCGTCAAGCTCCACCTTTTCCCGTTCACAGGTCGCGCGGGATTGGACACGCTCCTCCCGCTCGCGGTCGATGGATGCCAGGCGGCTCTGCAAATGCTCATCTGTCATCTGGGCCGTGCGTATCTGCTCTTTTAAAACATTGATCTGCCCCTCAAGCTTACCCTTTGTCACTGTGGAATTGCTCAGATGATCGCGGATGGAATTTATCTTCTCATCCATCGCCGCCATATCCTGCTCCAGTTTCTCGTAGTCAGACTTGACGCTCTCATAGGATTCGCTCGCTTCCTGCAGCTCCTGATCTGCAATGTTATATTTCCCCCCCAGATCCTTAAGCTGTTCCTCGATGTACTCCACTTCCAGAAGAAACATATTCACATCATAATTCTTTAATTCTTCTTTTTTCTTTAAGTAAATGCGCGCTTTCTCCGCCTGGCGTTCCAG
>CAJLGN010000177.1 GCA_905206195.1 uncultured Roseburia sp. | reverse complement strand
CTACCACACATTAGTATCAAAGATCAAAGCGAATCAAAGCTCTGTGATTACGCTGAACCAACATCTGATTGAGAACTTCGTCGAATCCATGTATCACACCACGACCCTGCTGGTCGGGGACGAGGCGATCGGAAAGTACCTGAGCGAGGAGCTCCCCGACACCATGGCCAAAATCCGTGTCAGGAGAGGAATTCAGCAGCAGTTTTCCCACTACCTGTCCCTGCAGAGCTCCTTCTACCAGAATACTCTGTTTTTAAACAGCGATCTCCCAATCTCAGGCGTTTTTACATCTGAGACACTGGACTCATCGCTGCCCTGGCGCTCCAGCAACATCTATTCCAACGAGAAGGTCGCCCTGCAGGATTGGTATCAAAAAACGCTGACTACCCCCACAAAGGCCTATCTATTTGTGAACGATGCAACCAATGAGTTGTGCTATGCCAAAATGATTCAGAATAATTACTATACCGGTCTCTATCATCCCAGTGGGCTGGGCGTCGTCGTCATTCAGATTCCCTGCAATAAACTGGATAAGATTCTATCCATGACTCCCATCACGCCAAACAGCGGCTTTGTCCTCATACGGGATGACTTTGACGTGCTCTATCAGAACGAGGGATCTACAAAAATGCCGCAGGATTTACTGCCACTGCTGCAGGAGAAAAAGTCTGACCGTGGAACGCTGTCGCCCTTCCGCGACACGCTCACTCTGGATGGCAGGCAGTACATCACCTACTATCAGACAATGGACAACGGTCTTTCTTTCGTGTTCTACACCCCCTACTCCGATATCACAGATCAGGTTGCCCAGATCACCAGCATCTACATCAGCTTTGGGCTCTCTTTCATCCTTTTGGCCTCTCTGCTGGCTTACGCGATCTCCCGGAGAATTATCAGACCTCTGATCCAGTTTTCCGGAGCGATCTCCTCCATTGACGACACCAGAGACTTTGACCTGGATACCCTTCGCGTGTCAAAGGATCTGGAGATGGAAATCCTGCGCGAAAGTTTCGAGAAACTGATTTTCCGCATCAACACTCTCATCCGCGACATCCGCCTGCACGAGGAGCGCCAGACAGAGTACCGCCTCCGCACGCTGCAGGCACAGATCAATCCCCACTTTATGTACAATGCCATGGACACCGTAAACTGGATTGCTCTGTCCAAAAACGAGGATGAGATTGCGAACATCGTTTCCTCTATCTCCAACCTCATGCGCTACAGCATCACCGAGCCGGACAAGATGGTTTCTCTCTCCCAGGAGCTGCAAAATATTCAGGAATATATTGCAATCCAGCAGGTCCGCTACGAAAACCGCATCGATCTGGTCATCGCGCCGGGCAGCTGCTCCCCCGGGGAAATCTTCATCCCCAAATTTACGGTTCAGCCCCTAGTGGAGAATTCGATTCTTCACGGAAACGACTCACCGGATACCGAGATACAAATTACAGTCACAATACGCCGTTCGTCCGACCACACCTTCATCGAGATCTGCGACAATGGCAGGGGTTGTGACCCGGAGCTTTTAAACAGGTATCTCGCCCACGGCGACCGCGCAGCTCTCTGCGTGAGCGGAGGATTTGGCATCCGCAATGTCAACGAGCGCCTGCACCTGACACTCGGAGCCCACAGTGGCCTTAGATACACGGTAAATTCCGCAGGACAGCTGACAGCTATCCTGACGCTCGATTGATCCCGCCATCCAAACAAAAGACACACGAGTTAAAATGATTCCACTTTTTTTAACGCTCCGCGTCCGTTAAGATAAAAGAGATAAACAAATTTCATCTGCACAGACAGAACAAGGAGGCTTTCATATGGCAAAAGAATTCATTTTAAACGGTGTTCATGACTACACACAGGAGGCAGACTACATTCCTCCCAAGGAGCCTGAGGTGGCGAAACACATCGAATGGTTCCGCGGGTTAAAGCTGGGGTTTATGATGCATTGGTCTCCGGCCAGCCAGCTCGGCACCTATGAATCCTGGCCGCTCTCGAGCGGGGACGCACACTGGGCCATAGAAGATATGGACTGGACCGACGTCGATACCTTTAAGGAACAGTACCGAAATGCCAATCGCACTTTTAACCCTGTAAAATTCCGGCCGGACAAATGGGCCAAACTTGCAAAGGATTGTGGATTTCAATATCTTCTGTTCACCACAAAGCATCACGATGGATTTTGCATGTACGATACCAAGACCACCGATTATAAAATTACGGATTCCACCTGCCCCTTCCACACAAATCCGAACGCCGATATCACAGGCGCGCTCTACCGCGAGTTCAAAAAGCAGGGGCTGGGCATTTCCGTCTACTTTTCCAAGCCCGACTGGCACAGTGACGCCTACTGGCACAGAGATTTCGGGGAGGCCAGGAATCGCAACGTAAACTATGACATTCAAAAATACCCGGAGCTTTGGGCGTCTTACGTAGATTTTGTCCACGAGCAAATCACGGAACTCTGCACCAACTACGGAAAAGTCGATGTCCTCTGGCTGGACGGCGGGTGGGTCAGGCCCGACAACCGACTGCAGGACATTCGGCTGGGCGAGGTCGTATCCAAAATCCGCTCCTCGTCGCAGCCCCATCTGATCGTCTGCGAGCGGACGGCGGGCGGGATTTACGAGAACATCATCACCCCGGAGAAAACCATCCCGGAGCGCGTACTTCCCGTTCCATGGGAGACCTGCATCCCGCTCGGAGACTATTTCTCATTCCACTATCAAGATCACTATAAATCGGGACAGGAGCTTGTTCACATGCTTCTAGAGGTCATCTCCAAGGGGGGAAATCTGGCTCTGAACATTCCCCCGCAGCCGGACGGCGCTCTCCCCGTTCCCGCGGTTCAATCACTCCGCGAACTCGGGCAATGGCTTGACATCTTTGGCGACGGCATCTACCAGACCACGGTGCAGGCTCCCTACTTTGAGAACGGCCTTGCCTACACAAAAAAAGGAGACAAGACTTATGCTTTTTATTTATACAATCAATTTCCGAGGCTGCCACGGAGGCTCATCCTCACAGCAGAGCAGAATATCCAGCGCATCGTCAGTCTCCGGACCAAAGAGCAGCTTCCCTTTGTTCAAAACGACAGCCGGATTGAGATAGACACCACCGGTTTCGCCATGCGCAATGCGTTCTTTGCGGAGGGCTTCTGTCTGGAGTAGCCTCGGCATCGCGGTCTTTGTTTCCCGCGTGAGGGTGCAAAGCAGCCCACAAAGTGCTTTTGTTTGATAGGATACACGTTCCTGTAAAGCAAAAAGAACTGTCACAAAACGGAAAGTCATCCGGACGATCCGTTTTGTGACAGTCTTTTTTTACGGTGTTACAACCACTTTATCCAAGGACACTACCGTGTCTGTGGCACTCTCATTTTTTGTCCCGGTACACCGGATTCTCAATGTATGCAAACCGGCGGAGAGCCCTTGGCTCTCATACAGTAATTCCTGAAACTGCCTCGCGGATGCATGGCAGTCTACCAGAATTTCCTCCCCATCGTCTATCGCGATTCCGACAATCCCCGCGTTCACATCCTTGATCCCGTAAAGCTTTATCTTCGTTCCCGCAAAGCGGAAGTTTGCCGAGGCGCCCTCGGACTTCGTCCAGTGCTCATCCCCCTCGTAATTTCCCTCCACTTCATAATTGTCGTGCTTCCAGGTCCCGACATACTCAAACTGCCCCTCACTGCTCCCAGTCACGCTGTCGTTCACGGTAACATCCGTCCGCGGTGGATTCTGGCTCTTCGTTCCGAAGGCCTCAAACTCCCACATGCTTGCCCACTTATTTCCGGACACTCCCGTGACAGTGAGCTTTAGGTATCTGGCGCTTCCCGAGATCTCGTCCCTTGTCATCTGCGCCGAAGTCCGATTCTCTCTCCGATCTGCCAACAGATTCCAGCTCTGATTGTCCAAAGACCCATCAATCTTATACGCGTAGGCCTGGCTCTGCTCCCACAGAATTTTGGTTCCGGTCAAATCGTAGACCTCCCCCAGATCTACCGTCCATGTCTGTGGAAAGTCCCCAGACGATGCGCACCACCTCGTGGATGCATCCCCGTCATTTGCGTTCGCCCCTAGATTCTCTGCCTGCTCACCTCCCGCGGTCACCGCCTTTGCCTTTGCAATATTTTCAGGCTTCTGCCCCTCGCTTCCGTTGTTGACTCTGACCCGGTCGACAGAGACATAGTGGTCTGTGGCATAACTCCCCTTCGTCCCTGTCACCCGCAATGTGAGCGTGTGATTTCCGGGGGCAAGCTCCGGACTTGTGTACACCAGCACGCCGTCCTGCGAGGGAATCCACCCCGCATCCGCCCCCGGATTGTAGAAGTCCACCAGCGTCTCTTCTCCCCCGTCAATCGAGACCGCGCCGATTCCGCAGTCTGTATTTTTCGTCGCATACAGACGGATTTTTGTCCCGCTGAAGGTAAAGGTCGCCATGTCTCCTGCGGTGTTCGATTTGTGAATTCC
>CAJLGN010000176.1 GCA_905206195.1 uncultured Roseburia sp. | reverse complement strand
GAAAAAGCAGCGATTGTCGGCATCAATGGTGCCGGCAAGTCTACGCTGCTTAAAATAATTATGCAGAAGGAGACCGCGGATTCCGGCGAGGTGGTACTGGCGCGTGACGCGGCCATCGGCTATCTGGCACAGCATCAGGATATCTCCGGTGACAGGACGATCCACGAGGAGGTTTTGGAGTCCAGGAGAGAGATTCTTGCCATGGAGGCAAAGCTGCGCGAGATGGAGGCGCAGATGAATCATCTTTTGGGAGAGGAATTGGAGACTCTTTTGGACAGCTATCACCGCCTTTGCCATGAGTTTGAACTTCTCGGCGGCTACACTTACCAAAGCGAGGTGACCGGTGTCCTAAAAGGGCTCGGTTTTACAGAGGAGGAGTTTGCGAAGAGGATGAGCGAGCTCTCCGGTGGACAAAAGACCAGGGTGTCTCTGGGCAAGCTCCTCGTCGCGAAGCCGGACGTTCTGCTGCTGGACGAGCCGACAAACCATCTGGACATGGAATCGATCCGATGGCTGGAGAATTTTCTGCTAAACTACAGGGGAGCGGTTGTGATCGTGGCGCATGATCGCTATTTTTTGGATCGTGTCGTCACGAAAGTGGTTGAGATTTTTCAGCACAAGTCCTTCGTTTATCAGGGGAACTACACAGATTTTGCCCGGAAAAAAGCGAAGGTGCGGGAGGATATGCTAAAGCAGTACTACAATCAACAGCGGGAGATCCGCCATCAGGAGGAGGTGATCGCTAAGCTCAAATCCTTCAACCGCGAGAAATCGATCAAGCGGGCGGAGAGCCGCGAGAAGATGCTGGATAAGATCGAGCGGTTGGAAAAGCCGACGGAGGAGAATACGGACATCCACCTCACCCTGGAGCCGAACGTGATCAGCGGAAATGATGTGCTGGCCGTATCAAACCTGGCAAAATCCTACGGCACAAACAAACTGTTCTCGGATCTCTCGTTTGACATCAAGCGCGGGGAGCGCGTGGCTTTGATCGGAAATAACGGGACGGGAAAGACAACCATCCTAAAGATTATAAATGGATTGACGGAGGCCGATGCAGGGAGCGTCACGCGCGGCACCAACGTACACATTGGTTATTACGATCAGGAGCATCAGCTTTTGCACATGGAGAAGACGATCTTTGAGGAGATCGCTGACGCGCATCCGGGGCTTAACAGCACGAAAATCCGAAATGTGCTGGCGGCATTCCTGTTTACAAATGATGATGTGTTTAAGCGGATCGGAGATTTAAGCGGTGGGGAGCGCGGCCGGGTGTCGCTTGCAAAACTGATGCTCTCCGACGCAAATTGTCTCATTCTCGACGAGCCGACAAACCATCTGGACATCACCTCCAAGGAGATTTTGGAGACGGCTTTGAACCGGTATACTGGGACGGTCTTTTTCGTGTCCCACGACCGCTATTTTATCAATCAGACAGCGACGCGGATTCTGGAGCTGACGGGGGAGACGGTTGTCAATTATATCGGAAATTATGATTACTATCTGGAAAAGCGGGATGAGTTGACAAGAATCTATGTGGATGGGGGAAAGAGCAGTGTGCGCCCGATGGTTTTCGACGGGGCGGCCAGCGCGCAGACTTTTCCCGGCAAAAGCCCTGTTGGGGTGGCAGAGGGCGAGGACGCAGCCGGCGCAAAAACGGACGGGCAGACTCAAAAAGCGGAGCAGGCGCGCATCCGCAAGCTGGAAAATGGGTTGAAAAAAGCGGAGGAGCGCATTGCCTGGCTGGAAGATCAAATTGCAAAGATTGATTGGGATTGTGCACAGCCGGAAAATGCGACCAATTCTGCAAAGCTGAATGAACTCGCAGCAAAGCAGGAGGCGCACCGCATGGAGCTCGCCGAGTGCTATGAGACATGGGAGACGCTCTCCCTGGAATTGGAAGATGAAACTATTGGTTGTTAAATTTTTGACACATTGACAGATCCTTTTTTTATCACTATAATAAATGAAACAGATCAGGATGACGCACCGTCAGATAGGGTGTATTTCCTGAAAAGAAAGGTGGACATCTTCGTGCAGGAGAAAGAGATATCGCAGGCTGTGATTCGCAGGATACCACGCTATTACCGTTATCTGGGAGAGCTGTTGGACGCCGGGGTGGAGCGCATTTCATCGAACGATCTGAGCCGCAGAATGAATGTCACCGCGTCGCAGATTCGCCAGGATCTCAACAATTTTGGTGGATTCGGACAGCAGGGCTACGGGTATAATGTCAAATATTTACACGAGGAGATCGGCAAGATCCTGGGGTTGAACCAGAGGCACAATATTATTGTCATCGGCGCTGGGAATTTGGGGCAGGCCCTGGCGAACTACGTGAAATTTGAGAAGCTGGGCTTTGTGATCATCGGACTTTTTGACGTCAACCCCGCGCTTGACGGTGTCACGGTGCGCGGAATCAAGATACGGATGCTGGATGAGTTGGAGGATTTCTGTGCGGATCACGATGTGGATATCGCAGCGCTCACTATGCCAAAAGAGCGGGCGGACGCGATTGCAAATCGTCTTGTGGGGCTCGGTATCCAGGCGATATGGAATTTTGCTCATGTGGATCTTGAGCTTCTCGACAAGGATGTGGTGGTGGAGAACGTACATCTCTCGGACAGTCTGATGCAGCTGTCCTACAATATTGTGAAGAAGCGTGGTGCGAAAGAGAGCGGCAGCTAGGTGGGGTGTTTGGAATGAAGGACAAAAAAGTTTTCCGGGAAGCTCTGCGGGATAAGCAGATACCAATTCTGGCACTGGATGAGAAGTGGCATCGTCTTTTTGCCATTCACGGGAAGACAGAGTACATTCTAAGGTGCGAGAAAGAGCTGCGTGCACTGTTGGCAGAACAGGGAAAGTGCAGTGGGGAGTTAAAGGAATTGCGGAGCTTAAAATCAAGGCTTCTGGAGAGTATCGTCCGCAATATGGACGGAGCCAACGAGGATTGGGAGGATTCGATCGAACGGCGGAAGATGGAGGAGGACAGGCGTCTGATTGGGGAGATCAACCCAAAGATTGAGGCGCTTGCGGACAGACTTTTGGAGCTTCCGCGCCTGGTTCGTCAGAAGAACGAGGATTTGATGATCGCCTCCATGGCGTACGGATATGAGAAGATGCGGGTCAATCAGGAGGAGGCGGAGACAATCGGAGCGTGGATCAGCCAGATTCGCGAGGAGCTTCGGGAGAATATGATACGCAAGCAAAACTGTGAGATCAACAGCCGGGAGATCTACAGGTATATGCACGATATTTTTGGTCTCCAGATTGTTGATCTGTATGATATTCAATATGAATATGAAGAAGAGGAGTAGGCGCGTTACCGATGGTGAGGCGCCATTTCGTTAAACATGAAATATATTGTAAATAGCCGCGAAATGAAGCTTTATGACAGCAATACAACAGATAAATTTTTTGTTCCGTCGATCGTCCTGATGGAGCGTGCGGCGATGGCCTTTGTCGGAGAGCTGGATCAGCGGGGAATTGATACTGCGCGAGCGCTCATCGTCTGCGGGGATGGCAACAACGGCGGGGACGGCTATGCGATTGCCAGACTTCTGATGCAGAGAGGATGTGAGGTGGATGTCGTCGCGGCGGCAGCTTACGTCAGAAACGTGGACGGTACCTGCCGGAATGCGGATACCTCCGCCGGCAGCGCGCACTGTGGCAGGACCACCGAGGCGAATCTCCTGCAGCAGAAGATATGGCGCTCCTACGGGCAGGAGATTCTTGCGGAGATTCCGGAAGAGAAAAGTTACACGGTCATCATTGACGCGGTGTTCGGCGTTGGGCTTTCCCACGGCGCGGAGGGGCCCTATGCGGCGCTTCTCATGCAGATGAACGGACTGCGCGGCAGAAAGATTGCGGTGGATATTTCTTCTGGTATTTCCTCGGACAACGGCAGTGTGCCAGGTGCGGCATTCTGTGCGGATCTCACGGTGACGTTTGCCTTTGCGAAGCTTGGAAATCTTCTCTGGCCCGGGAATAAATATGCGGGGGAAGTGGCCACAGTGGATATCGGGATCGATGAGAGAAGCTTTTTGGAGCGAAGGCCGGCGGTGGCAGCGCTGGAGAAATGTGACCTTGCACGTTTGCCAAAGAGAAACAGTCACTCGAACAAGGGAACATACGGCAAGGTGCTTTTGATCGCGGGGAGCCAGGGCATGGCGGGAGCCGCGATCCTCTGTGCAAAAGCCGCCTGTGTGGGGGGATGCGGGCTTGTGCGAATTGTTACGCCGGAGGAGAATCGCATACCTCTACAGACGGCTCTTCCGGAGGCGATTGTGACGACCTACGCCACAAAGAAGCTCGAATTAGCGGCGCTTATCGAGGCGGTCAACTGGGCGGATGTGATCGTCTGCGGCCCCGGAATCGGGACTTTAGATGCGTCGATACAGACGGTTAAGAGCGTTTTGAAGAATGCGTCTGTGCCGGTGCTGATGGATGCGGATGCTCTAAATATCATTGCGCAGGATGTACAG
>CAJLGN010000175.1 GCA_905206195.1 uncultured Roseburia sp. | reverse complement strand
GTGGTCCTGCACAGAGATCCACAAACTCGCCCTGATCGTAGAAAGAAATCTCCTCTCCCTCCGGCAGTTCTTCAATCAACTCCACCTTAAACGGCTCGTTTCTCTCTCTCATAAACTTGATTGCCTCTTCCCTGGGGAGGGTGAATTTCTTTAACTCATGTCCCTCCTTGACAATCTTCTTCATCTCGGCTTCCAATTTATCGAGATTCTCTCTGGAGAAAGGCTCGGCGTCGAAGTCATAGTAAAATCCCTCCTCGATTGCCGGTCCGATTGTCACCTTCGCATCAGGAAACAGGCGCTTGACAGCCTGTGCGAGCACATGGGATGCCGTGTGGCGGATAACCTTCAACCCCTCCGGGTCGTTTGCCGTCACAATATTGAGCTCACAGTCCTCCGAAAGCTCGGTGCGCAGATCGACAATCTCACCGTTTACCTCCCCGGCACACGCCGCGCGCGCCAGACCCTCGCTGCTATCTTTCGCGATGTCATAAACTGATTTTGCTTCACTGTACTCCTTTACGGAGCCATCTTTTAATGTGATTTTCATAATAGCTTCTCCTTTTCTTTGCATAATACGCAAAAATCGCCCCCGACATCGCGGCACTCATGCCGCAACGCCAGGGACGATAAACTAGACTACCGTGGTTCCACCCGGATTCATTTTCTCCACACATCCGCTGCCCGCCTTGCGGTAGACACTCTTCCCGCGCCTCGGGGGCACTGCATGGGGAAAACCTCATGTTGATGATAACGGAATCACCGGACCTTATTGGGGTCACTCCGAGGTGGTCTTCAGATGCTTCCTGCAGGGATGCTCGCAGCCCACCGAATTCCCGGGGCATCCCTCTCTGCTGCAATCCACAACTTACTGGTCTCTTCTGCGTGTTAACTTTTCTATTGTCTGCATTGTAGCTCCAAATTGTTGATCTGTAAAGCCATTTCTGCAAATTTTTTAAAACGTTTCAGACTTCCTTTATCTGCCACAGCAGTGCTTGTACTTCTTGCCTGATCCGCACGGACATGGCTCGTTGCGTCCGACTTTCTTTCCGACGATGACCGTACCGGACTTCTTCTGCTCCAGATAAAGTCTCTTTCTAGTCTCCCCGTCGAAAATATCCTCCCACTGTGGAAGCTCGTACAACCAGTCCGCCTTCGCGTCCACCATATTCTTGTACAGCTTCTCCTTGTCGAACGCGAGACTTACCTTCGTATCCTCCTCCATGGTATCGATCGGGTTTGGCTCCACAAGGCTGTCGTTGATGCCATCCAAAAATCCGGTCATATCCATCACGGAGAGCTCATATTTATCTGCGAGCTCCTTGACGGTTCCCTCGACTTTCTCGTCGGGATTCGTCAGAAGCTTCTCATACACGCCCTTCTCCAGCAGAAAATATCTCTGCCAGAATCTCTGGAGTTCTCCTCTGTCTGTCTTCTCATTATAGGCAACCTTCTGCCACTGTTCTAATAATGCCATATCCATTCCTCGATTTCTCAATGATTATTTGCATCGCCTGGCAGCCTCATTGCTCTGCCGTCCTTTGTATCTGTTCAAAACACGGATGCTCTTTAGCCATTATAACAAATAGTTCTGCATTTTTCAAAATGTTTTTACTGCTTTGTCCATTTTTCTTCCTCGCTTTTTAACATACAGTGTTCAGGTCTTCTTGACGTTGTCTTGATTTTCCGCTACGATATGAGCAGCAAATAAAAACACGCGATCTAAGATAGAAGGAGTCCCTATGAAAAAGACAAAACAGATTCTCGCGCTCATCGGCGTCACTCTCCTGCTCGGCATGTATCTGGCAACGCTCATCTGCGCATTGTCCGACAGCAAAAATTTCATGAATCTTTTGATGGCTTCCATCTATGCCACTGTGGTTGTCCCCGCTCTCATCTGGGGGTACACATTCATCTGTCACCTCGTAAAAAAAGACAAACCCGATAACAGGAGCTAATCCCTTAGCACTCCACACCGTATTCCCGCAGCTTTGCGATCGCTTCCTCGTAGGATGTAAAGTGAATCCCAGCGATTCCCTGCGCCTTTGCCGCCTTGAGGTTTACCTCCCGATCATCGATAAACACGCACTCCTGCGGATTTAAGTTGTACTGGTCGAGCAGCGCCCGGTAGATTTCCGGTTCCGGTTTGATCCGGTGCACCTGAAAAGAAAACACTGCACCGTCGACATGTGCGAGGAACGATAGTGCCTCCGCTGTGTTCTCGTAGGCAAAGCGGGAGTAATTGGACAGGATGTACACCCCAAGGCCTCTCTGCTTCATTGCCAAAATCCAGTTTTTGGCGTAATCATACTGGCGGATTGGAAACCCGATGTTCTCCCACACGAGGCGGATCTCCCGCTCGTACTCCGGCGCGTTTGAAATTAACTTTGCCAGCAGCGCCTCATCGCTTTGTTCACTCCGATCCACCTCATCCCAGTCCTTGGAATACACCGTCGCCGCCGACACAATGCGGGATGTCGCCGCATCGAACCCCAGCTTTTGAAACGCGATGTCCGGCTCCCACTCTACCAGAACTTTTCCCACATCCAAAATGACATTCTTTACCATGAGCCTCTCTCCTCCCGCGCACTTCGCTTTCCTGCAGCCTACCGGCTGCGGTAGATAATATCTTCCCTCCCGGGGCCGTTTGACACCATCGTGATCGGATATCCGATCTGCTCCTCGACAAACTCGATATATTTCCTGCAGTTTTCTGGCAGCTCCTCGTATTTTCGGATGCCGCGGATCTCGCAGTTCCATCCCGGCAGTGTCCTTAACACGGGCTTTGCCCGCCCAAGCTGCGCCGTGGTCGGAAATTCCGTCGTCACTTCCCCGTCGATCTCATAGCCGACACACACCGGGATCTCCCTCAAATATCCAAGCACATCGAGCACAGTCAGTGCAACATCCGTGGTACCCTGTAAACGGCAGCCATATTTGCTCGCCACACAGTCGAACCATCCCATGCGTCTCGGGCGCCCCGTGGTCGCACCGTACTCACCGCCGTCACCGCCGCGCCTTCTCAGCTCATCCGCCTCCTCGCCAAAAATCTCGCTGACGAAAGCGCCAGCTCCCACCGCGGAGGAATATGCCTTGCACACCGTCACGATCTCCCGGATCTCGTAGGGCGGAATGCCCGCACCGATGGCGCCGTATGCCGCCAGCGTCGAGGAGGATGTAACCATCGGGTAAATTCCATGGTCTGGATCCTTTAAAGTTCCAAGCTGCCCCTCCAGCAGGATCGTCTTTCCCTCCCGGATTGCTTTATCCAAAAATGCGGACACGTCACACACATAGGGAGCCACCATGTCCCGGTATTCATGCAAAGTCTCAAGCAGCGCATTCTTGTCAATCAACGGCTTGTGGTACAAATGCTCTAGGAGGACATTTTTGGTCTCTACGACGCTTGACACCTTTTCCTGCAGCAGGTCCTCATCAAACAATTCGCTGACCTGGAAACCGATCTTCGCATATTTGTCAGAATAAAACGGCGCGATCCCCGACTTCGTCGATCCAAAGGATCTCCCGCCGAGTCGCTCCTCCTCATACTGGTCAAAGAGAATATGATACGGCATCACAATCTGCGCGCGATCTGAGACGAGGAGCCTCGGCGTCGGTACCCCGCGCTCCACAATTGACTGAACCTCCCCAAACAACACCGGAATATTCAAAGCGACGCCATTGCCAATGACACTCGTGGTGTGACCATAAAACACACCTGACGGAAGTGTGTGAAGCGCAAATTTCCCGTAGTCGTTCACGATCGTGTGACCGGCGTTCGCCCCCCCCTGAAAACGCACGATAATATCCGCTTCCTTGGCGAGCATATCGGTAATCTTGCCCTTTCCCTCATCGCCCCAGTTTGCTCCAACTACTGCCTTTACCATCGGTTCATCCTCCCGGCTTACGCCTTCTTCTGAAAAATATGCGGGGCAAAGCAAACGCAGTGCACATCGCTTTCTCCCGAAAAAAAGAGACAGCTGTAAAAACTGTCACAACTGCCTTGTTCTTACTTACTGATTATACACGAGGATTTTATATAAGTAAAATTAATATTTATTATACAAAACATAATTGTTTATTATGTTACTTTTACTCTGCACAGCGCTTCATACAAATCCATCCCTCACGTCTGTTCCATCTGCAGGTAAGCCAAAAGCTTTGCCGCCGCCGCGGACATTGGAATCCTCTCGCTCCAGACGATAGCAAACTGCCGCTTGGGAATCTGCCTCTCAAACGAAAGTTCAAAAAGATCGCCACCTTTGATGTGCTCCCTGGCAAAATCCTCGACCACGCTGGCAATGCCCAGATTGCGCACCGCAAACTGGATTAACATATCACTGGTCGCAAGTTCAAATTCCGGCGCAATCCGCACGCCCTCCCCCTCTAAAAATCGCTCCACATAATCCCGCGTGGAAGTGCTCCCCTCCAGGCACATCACGGGAAGTGCCGCAAGCGCCTTGTAGGAGAGCTTGCGCCCCTTAAGCGCCACAAACTTTCTG
>CAJLGN010000174.1 GCA_905206195.1 uncultured Roseburia sp. | reverse complement strand
GCACACCTATCACGGCTTTTGCCTGGCACACTGCATTGACATTGAACGCCCCCTGCGCATAATCATTCCGGTCTGCCGCCTCCAAAATTGCTCTCATCGGTACTAACATTTCTTATCCTCCATATTCATCTCATTCTACTCTAACTCGTTAAAAGAAATCATGCGCGGCAGGCTCTCACCCAGCAGCGGTCTGCACCACTCCTTAAATGCCTCCGTCACACCGTTTCCCTCGCTGTTGATGTATGCATCCGGCATGGTGCGCTCATGCATCATGACCTCCTCGATATCCACGAGAAACGGCTCCATCTCATACGGCGCGTCCGAAATTCTCCGAAACGCCACCATCTTGCCGCTCTCACCCTTTATGGCAGCCCTGCATGCCAGCTCTCCTGCGAGCCTTGCCTCCTCCACATCCCCCGGACTCTGAAGCGAGATGGATGCTCTTCCGAGCAGCCCCGGCTTCTCCCCTCTCGCCTTGTAGCCCAGCCTTTTGATGACCAGATTCGCCAGATGGGCGCTGACATCGCCGAAGTAAGTCGCCCTGTCAACTGTAAAAATCGGCTCCACAACGGGCTTTCCCGCGGCATCTTTGAGTCCCTCGCTCGCCACGACAACGATGCCTGATTTCCTCTCCAATAATTTTTTAATGTCCTCTATGTATCTGTCCTCATCAAACGGCCGCTCCGGCAGATAGATGAGATCCGGCCCCAGGCCGTCCCCGTCGTCCGCCAGCGCGCTCGCCGCGGTGATCCACCCTGCATTTCGCCCCGATGCCTCGATCACGACCACATGAATCGGTAGACCTTTGACATCTGCGCACACTTCTTTCACACTCTGCGCCATATAGCGCGCCGCGCTTGCGAACCCCGGACTGTGGTCTGTGATCGCGATATCATTGTCCATAGTCTTTGGAATTCCCATGACGCGGACGTCCATGTGCATTGCCTGGCAGGTCTTAAAAAGCTTGCCGCAGGTATCCATCGTTCCATTTCCACCGTTGAACAGCACGTATTTAATCTCTCTCTCCGCCAGAACTTCCGCCATCCGATCGTACTCTTGCTGCTCCAACTGATCTCTCGATGTCCCGATGGCGCTCCCCGGCGTCTGGAGAAGTAAGTCCAACTCTGCATCCGGCACATTTCCAAGGTCGATCAGCTCCCCGCGCAGAAGTCCTCCGGTTCCGTTTTTTGCAGCATAGATATGTCCAAGCTGTGGATATTTCTTCGCCTCCTTGACCGCACCGTAGAGGGACGCATTGATGACCGCCGTCGGCCCTCCTCCGTGTACTATCAGAATGTTATCTGCCATAGCCTCCTCCATCCTTTCTCACTGTTCACTCCGCTCCAGCAACAATTCGCAAATTCACGAAAATTCGCTCTGCAAATGGGATTTGCTCACTCCTGAGTCATATTCTTACGCCACAAACAGCAAGTGTTCGGGGCTGCTCTGAACTGTCACTCTTCTTTCTCTGAGCATACCATATGGGAGGGCAAATTTGCGCTCATTTTACACAAACGTTTGCTCCCGTTTTATCAAAATAGATGCTCAATATTCAAATCGTGAATAATCTGCACAATTTCCTTTGTTCTGCTGCACCCGAACTTCCGAAGCAGCCCCTTGATCTGCGTCTTGATTGTGCTGCTCTCCACACAGCGGATCCCCGCGATCTCATTCACCTTATATCCCTCCAGAAGCAGCTTGATCATCTCCCGCTCGGCGGTCGTCAGCTTCGAAATATTGTTGATGAAAAACAGGAGGCTACGCTCGCTTTTTTGAAGCCTCGCGTACTCTTGCATAATCGTCTCGTGAATCCGGCTTTGCATAATGGGATTCCCCTCCACAGCCGACCGGATATGGTGAAGCATCTCCTCCTCCGCGCATCCTTTGACGAGATAGTCGAGGGCGCCTGCCCCCATCGCCGTCACGATCATCTCCTTCGTCTCGTGCGCCGTGAGGAATATCACATTCGCATCCGGGCGTTCCTCCCGAATTTCCTCAGCGGCGAGAATCCCGGCATTCATCTGCTCCATCTCAATGTCCATCAGAATCAGATCGCACTCCACAGTTCTCGCCAGTTCCACGATCTCGCGCCTAGTCGCGGCCTCCGCCACAACTTCCATGTCAGGTTGCTTGTTGATGATCTCCGCCATATCCTCCCTGAGCAGCGGGAAATCGTCCGCAATCATAATCTTGATCTTTTTTATCATCTTTCGCCCTGATTCCTCTCCTTCTCCCCCGTTTGCCCCCGTCTTCTGCTTTCGCTTTGGCGCATCTGACCTAGCGGTACTTCGGCAGCAATATGAAAAAACTGCTGCCCCTGTCCTCCTCGCTCTCAATCCGCAGCATACCCAGATGGCTCTTGACAATCTCTCTGACATAATAAAGTCCCATCCCCCAGTTCGAGTTGGAATTTTTGCTGGAATAGAACGGCTCAAATATCTTCTTCGTCTGACTCTTTGTCATCCCTTTCCCGTTATCGCGCACCTCGATCACCGTGTAGAGTCTCTCGTGATGAATGAGCAGCGCAACGCTTCCCGCGTCACCGCGCCCGGCCTCAAGAACCGCCTCCTGCGCATTCACGAGCAAGTTATAGAGAGCCTCGCACAGGTGCACCTCGTCCGCGAGAACCTCCGTGTCCCTGCCAATATCGATCTGAATCATCACATCGGGGTACTTGGTGTGGAAGCGCGAGATGGCGTTTTCCACAATCTCTGAAATGGACACCGGAACCATGTAGATCGCGTTGGACTTCACGCACCGATACAGCTCCTCCATGCGCAGAAGCATCGTGTTGTTGCACTCTTCCAGCACCTCTATGTACTCTCGAACCTTTGCCGCATCCACGTTCGGCTGCTCATAAAGCTGACCGATCCGCTTGTAGATCACCCTGCTTGAAAGGAGCTGGTTCTTCATACTGTGGACAAACATGGACGCCCCAACTTTCGCCGTATCGAACTTGCGCTCCATCACGACATCCTCCTTGTTCGTCTCAAGATTCCCATGCGTGTAGCGCGCAAAGCTGTAAAACCCAAGGATACAACAGATCACGCTTGTTCCAACCATCACCCAGTAGCTTCCCACAGAGGGGTCGATCTGCAGATAGCCAATCCCCTTGTTCCACGCCCCAAAGAAGCTGTAAAAATGATAGACCTGCCCCGGATCCTGCTGATAATAGAGGATATAGATGCCAGTCAGCGCCGTCATACACGCCGCAATCTGGCGAAACTGCCGCCTGCAAAACTTCATCGTGATGGACTTGTACTCGTACACCAAAAGAAGCATGGCGACAATCAGATATACGGTGATCCACACAAGCGTCCCGTTTCGGATCCCCTTTAAAAATGTCTGGTTGGAGATCAGCGCCATGCGGTAGAGTGGCGGAAAATATAAAATGAGCGTGACCGCCGGCAAGATGGCGACGGCTCTTTGAATCCACAAATTCTTGCGGATAAACGATACCATAGAATATTCCATCGCGAGCTCAATCAAAAAAAAAGGAAAGAGAGTTCTGCCGATCGCAATCAGGTACCCAAGCTGATTTAACGTGATCAAAAAAAACTGGATCCGCGTCTGGATCGCCCTGGAAAAATAGAAAAACTTCAGCACCTCCTGGGATATCCCTCCCTTTTTGGCAATAAAAATCATAACGCCGCAGATCTCCAGCATCAGACTTAAGCACAGCCCGAACAGATCCCGCGACTCCCTGCTCTTTTTCGCACAGAGAATCAAAACGGATGCGAGCACCAGCCCGACTGTCAATATAATCAGCATAATACCTCTCCCCTATTCTCCCTCGCATCTTCTTTATCTCATTTTACCACTTATGCATCATCTTTGCACTAGGATGCAAAGCGCTCCCCCCGAACAAACACTCCCGCAATCTCATTTTCGGCATCCAAAAGCACGATATCCGCATCCTTGCCGTCCGCGATGGAGCCTTTTTGCCCAAAGATCCCAAGCATTTTCGCGGGATTCTCGGACAGGAAGGGAAGGATCTCCTCGAGCGGTCTTTTCGTGAAGTCAAGCAGGTTCTTAAGCGCCACATTCTGCGTGAGTGTGCTTCCCGCGCGCACGCCGTTCTCCACCAGTTTCGCGTCCCCATCCTCGACCCCGACATCGTTGACGCCCAGTTTATACCTTCCGTCAGGAAGTCCCGCCGCCATGATACAATCTGTGATCGCAACCACGCGCGCAAGCCCCTTTGTCTTGACCAGCAGCCGCACAACACCCGGGTGGAGATGCCTGCCGTCACAGATCGCCTCACAGTAGACATCAGACTCCAATGCAGCTCCCATAACCGACGGGAAATGCTGGTGTAACAGCTTCATCGCGTTGAAGGTGTGCGTGACGCACCTCGCCCCGCGGCGGATGGCCTCCATGCTCGTGTCGTAATCCGCGCCGGAATGGCCGATGGCCACCGTCACATCATGGCTGATTTTGCCGATCATGTCCACCACGCCGGGCACCTCCGGCGACACGGTAATGTAGCGGATCACGCCCGGAAAC
>CAJLGN010000173.1 GCA_905206195.1 uncultured Roseburia sp. | reverse complement strand
GGAAAGGACGCTACGTCACCGCTGAGCGCAAAGCTACTTTACCTGACCTACTCCCAACACGAAAATGCCTGGTCAAGTCTTCCACCCCCACACTATTTTCCAGAACTTTTCTATGTGAAGAAAGGATGCGGAACCTTTCTTGTCGAGGATCAAAGATTCCCGATCAAGGAAGACGATTTTGTCATTGTAAATCCAAATATCTCCCACACGGAGACCTCGATGGGAGATGACCCGCTGGAGTACATCATCCTGGGCGTCGAGGGCTTGCACTTTTCCTTTGAGGGAAACCGGGAGCATATCCTATTCAACTGCCGGTATGACCAGTCGGCACTTCTGTTCTATATGAATACTATGTACCGAGAAATGGAAGAAAAAAGAAAGGGCTATGAATTGGTCTGCCAGAATCTTCTTGAGGTCTTAATCCTACAGCTCATCCGCAGGACAAACTTTGCCTTCGAGGTGGCAGCCCCGGTGAAGGCCAGCCATGACTGCAGCCGCATCAAGCAGTATATCGAGACGAATTACACCTCAGAAATCACGCTTGATTTGCTCGCAAAATTGTCGCACCTGAACAAATATTATCTTGTTCACGCTTTCACGGCTCACTTTGGCTGCTCCCCCATTCATTATCTGACTGATGTGAGAATACAGGCCAGCAAAGAGCTGCTGACCTGCACAGATTACAGCATCAGCGAAGTGGCTGCATCCTCGGGATTTTCCTCCCAGAGCTACTTCGCACAATGCTTTCAAAAGCACTGCCATATGAGCGCCCGCCAATACCGAAATGCCTTTCGCGAGCGCGCTTAGACACGCGCGTATATCCTGTCCAAATGACCCCGACGCGCTAGTTGTATTTTTTTACGATGTCCCGCATCTGCTGCCACTTCCGCTCCATATCCGCAACCAGCGCGAACTGCGTGCGGCAGCGATCCAGATTCTGTCCCGGGCGGTGCACCTTAAAGTAGACATCCCCCTCCAGATAATCCGCGAGGAAGCGGATGCCGCACTCGTAGGTCATCATCTTTGCACCCATGGGGAGCATCTCCATCTCTTTCCCAGTGAGTCTTCCGGCACATCCCTCGGCGAAGCCCTTGACATAGATTTCGTACAGCTCAAGATTCAATCCTGCCTTCGTCCAATCCGGCTCATCCTCCGCTGCCGTGTTCGCGCCAAATCGGATGGAATCCCCGAAGTCGTGAACGGAAAGCCCCGGCATCACAGTGTCCAGATCGATGACACAGATTCCCTTTCCTGTCTTATCATCAATCATGATATTGTTGAGCTTCGTGTCGTTGTGCGTCACGCGCAGCGGCAGTTGGCCCGCCGCGAGCAGATCTCCCAGCACATGTGTGTCCGCCTCCCTCGCATACGCGAACGCAATCTCGCCGCCCACGCGGCTGGCAAGCCCCATCTTATCCTCCTCCACGGCTCTTTTAAAATCTAAAAACCGCTTTCCCGTGTCGTGGAATGCCGGGATCGTCTCGTGCAGCGTATCCGCAGGGTAATCCGCAAGCTCCGCCTGAAACTTGCCGAAGGCAAGCGCGCTGTTGTAAAAGTCCTCCGGCGTCTTGACTTCATCGTAACAGGTCGCGCCCTCGATAAACAGATACATCCGCCAGTAGCTGTCTGCGGCCCCACACCAGTAGGTTTCTCCCTCCTTCGTGCGGACAACGTTTAAAGTCTCCCGCGCCACATCCCCGCCGCGCTCCGTGATCTTTTTTTTCAGATATTCCGTAACGCCGCAGACATTCTCCATCAGCTCCACCGGCTTTTTGAAAATAGAGGTATTCATCCTCTGTAATATGTAGCGTTTCCCATCTGCCGTCTCCACCCGGTAGGTATCATTGATATGTCCGTTGCCGTACGGCTCCACGCTCACCGTCTCCGCCGGCAGTGCAAACTGTCTGATCGCTTCCTGTGTCTCCATGATAATAACCTTTCCTTTCCTGCGCTCCCGCAGTGAATCTCTCCTAGTCCCCGTATCCGCTCGGATTGTTTTTCTGCCATCTCCACGCATCCTCACACATCTCGCGGATGCCGTTCTTTGCAACCCAGCCAAGTTCCTCTCTCGCCCTGGTCGGATCGCAGTAACAAGTCGCGATATCCCCCGGTCTTCTCGGCTTGATGGCATAGGGAACTGCCACACCTGTCGCCGCCTCAAAATTCTTTACAATGTCTAGTACGCTGTATCCATGTCCGGTTCCCAGATTGTAGATGCACAGCCCCGCCTTTTCCTCGATCTTTTTGAGCGCTTTGACATGACCATCCGCAAGGTCCACCACGTGAATATAATCGCGGACACCGGTTCCATCCGGCGTGTCATAATCATCGCCGAACACACCGAGCTCCTTTAACTTACCGACTGCAACCTGTGTCACATAAGGCATCAGGTTGTTCGGAATGCCGTTTGGGTTCTCGCCCATCGTCCCGCTCTTATGCGCCCCGATCGGATTGAAGTAGCGCAGCAAAATAATGTTCCACTCCGGATCCGCCTTCTGAATATCCATCAGAATCTGCTCGAGCATGGACTTCGTCCATCCATACGGATTGGTGCACGCTCCCTTCGGGCACGACTCTGTGATCGGAATCTGTGCCGGATCCCCGTAAACAGTCGCCGACGAGGAAAAAATCATATTCTTACAGTTGTTCTCGCGCATCACGTCCACAAGAGTCAGCGTTCCCGCGATATTGTTGTTGTAATACTCCCACGGCTTTGCCACGGATTCCCCGACAGACTTTAGGCCGGCGAAGTTGATGCAGCTATCAATCTTGCACTCCGCAAAGATCTTATGCAGGATCCCGCGATCCAAGATATCACCCCTGTAAAATACGACCTCTTTTCCGGTCAGCGCCCGCACTCGCTCTAAGGACTTTTCGGAGGAGTTGCTCAAGTTGTCTAACACCACCACCTCATATCCCGCATTCAATAATTCCACACATGTATGGCTGCCGATGTACCCGGCTCCACCCGTCACCAATATTGCCATATCCTTTTCTCCTTTTCTGCTACTCCCACAATTTCTTGGGGTAAATCCCCTGTTCCCGCATTCCTGCAATCGCGGCCTCCACCGCTGCCTTATCCTCATGGTAGGTCACACCGTACCAGCGATCCTCCGATTTTAACACCTCGACCACAGCTTTGTGCTCCCCGACGAGCTCGCCCACGACAGCAGGCAGAAAGTACTCACATTTCAGAGGGTTCTTGCCCATATTCTCATCCAAAAACTTCGGGAACCGCGCTTCAAGCTCAGAAAAGATCGACGGCGTGAAGCCCCACATATTCATGGAGACCGTACTTCCCTCCGCAAGCTTCGTCCAAGTCACCCCGTCGTCCTCCGTAAACGCCGCCCCGTCTGCCCGCTTCTCGATGCGCGTGCGCTCCGTGATCTCCACCAGGTGATGGCTCTCGTCCGTCCGGCACACCCCGCGGGCAACGTGGCCATGTTCGGTCAGCGTATTTTCCAGCGTGTAGCCCACCATCGTGTAGCGGTACTTCTCATCGTCCGCGTTTTCCGACAGATAATCGTAGATCGCCTGATACGCGTGCCTTCCGTAAAAGTCGTCCGCGTTGATGACTGCAAACGGCGCATCCACCACCTCCCGGGCGCACAGAATCGCGTGACCGGTTCCGTAAGGCTTCACCCTCCCCTCAGGCACCCGATATCCCTCCGGCAACTTTGTCAACTCCTGATAGGCGTATTCCACTTGCATATACCGCTCCATACGATTCCCGATCGCAGCTTTAAAATCTTCTGCGATCTCCTCTTTGATGAGGAATACCACCTTCTCAAATCCCGCCTTTCTCGCATCGTACAGAGAAAAGTCAATGATGATATGTCCGTCCTCATCCACCGGATCAATCTGCTTCAAGCCCCCGTAGCGACTTCCCATCCCAGCCGCCATAATGACCAATATCGGTTTCTTCATCGGGTCTCCTCCTTGTTTCCAAAATCTGGTTTTCTATTACCTTTATCTTACCATGTACGGCTAAAATTGATTTGCACAATCCATCAGTAAATGTGCACAATCTCCTCTGTTTTTCGCCCCGATTTTTTGCTTTTTCTTCCCATATGCGCTATAATGGACACAGTAACAGGGCACAGTGCCCAAAGGTCGGCAACCGCCAACACCATAATAGAAACAGTAGCACACACAACGCGCCCCCGTGTGGGCAGAAAGGTGCACGATGCATCCAAATTTTGTCTTCACCCCCCTGCGGTGTGAATTTGACATCACAGACATTATCACAATCCACTATTTTGAATACTGCAGCGATTTTTATTTTCCCGGCGAATGCCATGACTTCTGGGAATTCCTTTTTGTGGATAAGGGCGAAGTGCTGATCGAGGCAGATGGCTGCGAACATACACTGCACTCTGGCGACATCATTTTCCACCGCCCAAACGAGTTTCACAATGTCCGCGCAAACGGTGTGATCGCCCCAAATCTGGTGGTGGTCTCATTCGCCTGCGACTCCCCGGCCATGGAGTTTTTCAGAGGCAGAATTTTAAGCGCCGGCGAAA
>CAJLGN010000172.1 GCA_905206195.1 uncultured Roseburia sp. | reverse complement strand
CGGTCATTATCCACTCCAGAGACGCGGCCGGGGACACCGTGCAGATTCTAAAGGAAGCCGGATCGTGGGAGACCGCACAGCGATCCTCCGAGGCATACGAGGGTGGGGCGCACGGCGTCATCCACTGTTATTCCTATTCCTCTGAGCTGGCGCAGGAATTCGTGAAAATGGGATATTATATCGGAGTTGGCGGCGTTGTCACCTTTAAGAATGCGAGAAAATTAAAGGAGACGGTGCAGGAGACTCCACTGGAGCGGATTCTTCTGGAGACGGACTGTCCTTATATGGCGCCCGAGCCGCACCGCGGGGAGCGGAATGACTCCACGTATCTTGGCTATGTGGCGGCAAAGATCGCCGAGTTAAAGGGAGTCACAGTGGAAGAGGTGGAGCGCGTCACCTGGGAGAATGCGATGCACCTCTTCCCGAAAGCGCAGTGAAGCTATGCGAAGCGCGATAGCTCCGGTGTGTCCGCCCAGTAGCGCTTCGGCATCAGATGCCGTTGTAAGCTTGGATTGCACCGGGATTCGATTGCGATATGATCAAAGAATGTAAGCCACAGATTACGGTATTCCGACTCATCGTCGGAGTGCCGTTTTATTTTGTCCAGGTCTAGATCCTTTGCATCCGCCAGAAAAAAATCATGGAAGGCTTTGTGCACTGCCGCCATCTCATGTGTCGCATCATAGATGATAAAATTCTCCTGTGGGAGTCGATCGGTAAAGTGCTCGGAGATATAGGGGAGAATGTGATCCTTCGGATGTATCGTCGCGAAGAGAACCCCGTTTGCAAGCTCTGAAAAACGCAAGAATTCCAGATGGTGACAGGCTTCGTGGTTGGTCGCCCGGCACAGTTCAAAAATGCGGTAAACGCACGGCTCACCGAGAGAGAGAAGCACCTTCTGCCCATTTCCGCAGGATAGCGCCAGCAGAACGGTTTCATAAATGGCATCCGCCTTATCCATTTTTTGGTCTGTGCGCTTCTCACCGGACATGGCAGCCTGATAGATGGACTCATAGAACTGTCTGCCAAATCGAGTGGTCAGCGTGGAGACAACCTTTCTCGTCTTTTCTTCCGAGGGGGTCACCGGAATGTATTCGCAGAAGAGTTCATAATTGTCCGGCTCCCCGGTAATGAGGCGGATATTTCGATGGCCGAGGCGGCTGGCACAGGCGTCATAGACGCCTGTCAAGATGCCCTCTAAACTATCTTCGCATATAAAAGTGTACATAATCATCACCTGCTTTTCTATAATTTATGCTGTGTGGCGGCGCAAACGCCGGTCTGCTCGACTTCTGCCAGCACGGAGAATCATGGTCTTTCGGATCATGGGAAGCGGAGTCAGGGTATGACTGCCATCTCACCCTGTATGATGGATTCCTGCGGTATCGCGGTGCTGCCAAGCGCGGTGGAATCAAACAGGGAGATCTGTTGGTAGCCGCTGTCCCTAAGCTCCTTTGGAATCTGCGTTCGATCTGACAGTAAATGGGAGCAGATGTAATTCTCCTCGAGCTTTGTGTTGTACATCATCTTCCCGGAGCAGGTAATAAAGTAGAGCGCGCGCTTTAGCACAACGCCGATCCGTCTCAAATCTGAAAAATCAAGACGGGCGCTCCGGCGAGCTTTCACAATCCGCTGTGCCGACTTGTAGCCGATACCGGGCACGCGCAGGAGCGTGTGGTAGCTGGCGCGGTTAATCTCCACGGGAAAGCACTCTAAATGCCGCAGCGCCCAGTCGCACTTGGGATCGAGGTAGATGTTGAAATCGGGTCGCTTCTCGGACAGCAATTCATCCACGGTAAACTGATAATAGCGCAGGAGCCAGTCGGCCTGATAGAGACGATGCTCCCGCAAAAGGGGCGGGCCGCCCGGAAGAACCGGGAGGCTTGAATCGCCATTCACATTGATGAAGGCGGAGTAAAAGACGCGCTTTAAGTCGAACTTCCGGTAGAGAGCGTCCGCGACGCTCATAATCTGAAGATCGCTCTCGGGGGTGGCGCCGATGATCATCTGCGTGCTCTGTCCCGCCGGGACAAACCGCGGCGTCCTGCGATAGACCATAAGCTCGTTCTTGTTCTCCGTAATACCATTTTGAATCTGACGCATCGGCTTTAAGATCGTGCTGCGGGACTTATGGGGGGCAAGCTTTTTTAGGCCCTCCGCCGTGGGCAGCTCCAGATTGATGCTCATGCGGTCGGCGAGGAATCCGGCTTTTTCGATGAGCGCCGTGTCGGCGCCGGGAATCGCTTTCACATGGATATAACCGTTAAAGTGATGTGTGTTGCGCAGTCGATCAAGCGTCTGGCAGATCAAGTCCATGGTGTAGTTCGGGCTGATCAAAATACCGGAGCTTAAGAACAGACCTTCTATATAGTTCCTGCGGTAGAACTCCATCGTGAGCTCGCATATCTCGTCCGGTGTGAAGGAGGCGCGCGGGACATCGGAGGTGCAGTTGTTCTGGCAGTAGGTGCAGTTAAAAATGCACTCGTTGGTGAAGAGAATCTTGAGCAGAGACACGCACCGCCCGTCTGCGGCAAAGGTGTGGCAGAGCCCGGCGGAGGTGGCATTCCCCATGCCCTTGCCGTCGCCCCGCCTGCTCACGCCGCTCGAGGTGCAGGCGACATCGTACTTCGCGGCATCTGTCAGAATGGCCAGCTTTTCCATCAAAGATTGATTCTGCTGAATATTCATGTCATAAATACACCCCCTATAAAACATCGAAGCACGTGCTCCAAAGTTCAATTTAGAACGAATGTTCGATAAAAGAATAGCACAGACAAGGGAAAAATGCAACAGAAAATCGAATATTTGTTCGGAATATTTATCCGGTATATTTTGGAATTGGAGGGACATTGATGGGAAAAGAAAAATATTTTGCCTTAGAGTCCATTTCTGTATATAATGAGAATAAACGCGAAATTGGATTGTGCGCATAAAATGAGCGGGGAAATGGAGAATCGAATGGGAGCAGATATTTTTGAGCGGTTTCCGGATCGGGAGACGTTTGACCAGTACTGGAAAGATCACTATGTGCCGGTCGCCTATGAGGATGTGAGAGTGATGTTTGAGAATTTTGTAAAGTTGGCAGACGGGCATATCTATCTCTCTGATTACGAGGAGAAGGGATGTGTGTCCCGGGCGGATTTTAAGGATAATCTCTCCCAGGAGGCGCAATTTATGTTCGAGGACGGGTTGACGGAGATATTTTACGAAAAAAATCCACAGCTTTATGAGACAGCTTTTGCCATTTATGAGGAAGCGCAGCTGTCCGGGCAGGGAGATGAGAACGTGGCACAGATTTTTCATGAGACATTCCGGCGGCTGTACGCCGAATTTCTGGACAGACTATATGATGAGGTACTTGCATAATGGCAACACTTGGAATTCCGCAAAATACTATAGCGGTTTTACAAAAATATAATTTTAATTTTCAGAAGAAATTTGGTCAGAATTTTTTGATTGACACCCACGTTCTCGAAAAAATCATCGAGGCGTCCGATATCACAAAAGAGGATTTCGTGTTCGAGATCGGACCAGGTATCGGCACGATGACGCAGTATCTGTGCGAGAATGCCAGAGAGGTTGTGGCCGTGGAGATCGATCGGAATCTGATACCGATTCTCGGCGACACACTCGGCGCATATGATAATGTGATGGTTATCAACGAGGATATACTAAAGGTCGACATCAACGCGCTTGCGAGGGAAAAGAATGAGGGCAGACCCATCAAGGTGGTTGCGAATTTGCCGTATTACATTACCACACCGATTATTATGGGACTTTTTGAGAGTCATGTGCCGATTGAAAGTATCACAATTATGGTGCAGAAGGAGGTCGCGGACCGGATGCAGGTTGGGCCGGGCACGAAAGATTATGGGGCGCTCTCGCTGGCGGTGCAGTATTATGCGAGACCCGAGATCATCGCGGTTGTTCCGCCGAACTGTTTTATGCCGCGCCCGAGCGTTGGAAGTGCGGTGATCCGTCTGATCAGACATGCGGCGGTGCCGGTGGAGGTGGACGACGAGAGGCTGATGTTTCGCATTATTCGGGCGTCTTTCAATCAGAGGCGCAAGACGCTGGCGAACGGGCTGAACAATGCGCCACAGATTCATTTACCCAAGGAAGTGATTCAGGAGAGCATCGCGGAGCTGGGGCTTTCTCTGACAGTCCGGGGGGAGACGCTGACGTTGGAGCAGTTTGCTGCATTTTCTAATATTATCGGCAGGAGAATGAAAAGTCTCTGATTCACGGATGTGATGCCAATGAGAGGCCTGCACAAAAGAGCTACAGAAAAGGAGGATTTTTATAATGGAAGAAAATCGGAACGAAATAAACGGCGGGAACGGGGCTGATGCGCCCCGCACTTACGGGGAGGAATCGCAGATGTATGCAAGCGGTCAGCCGGCGTATAACCAGCAGTCGAATTACGGCCAGCCGAGTTACAATCAGCAGCCAAATTACGGCCAGTGGGGGTATCCAGGTGGCTACAGCACCCAGCCGGAGCATGGACCGGTCACAGATGTTTTTTGCTACAT
>CAJLGN010000171.1 GCA_905206195.1 uncultured Roseburia sp. | reverse complement strand
CCCTTGTCCTTTAACATCTGAATCGCCGCCACGGAAGACCCTCCGGTCGCGAGCATCGGGTCTACCACAAACACCTCACGGTTTGCGCAATCTTCCGGCAACTTGCAGTAATACTCCACCGGTTCCAGCGTCGCTGGGTCGCGGTATAATCCGATGTGCCCCACCTTCGCGGCCGGCACCATGGTGAGCATTCCGTCCACCATCCCAAGCCCGGCGCGCAAAATCGGAACGATGGCGAGCTTCTTTCCCTTTAACTCCTTGGCGATCGTCTTGCAGATCGGCGTCGCGATCTCCACGTCCGCAAGCTTTAAATCTCTGGTTGCCTCATAACACATCAACATGGCAATCTCACTCACCAGCGTCCGGAAATCCTTCGATCCCGTCTCCTCCCGCCGGATAATTCCGATCTTGTGCTGAATCAGCGGATGATCCATAACTACTATTTTTGACATCTCAAGTACCTTTCCTTTCCCCATATTCGCAGACTCATCTGCGCTACTCTTCTTCATTTAAAAGATTTACAAGTTTTAAAATCGTCTTGCACATCGTCTCATAGCAGAGGCCGTACGCCTGCAGGGTTCCTCCATAGGGGTCTATGATCTCAAGCTCATCGCCCACCAGCTCCGTCAAAACAAAAACGTCCTCCGGCTTCGCGCGCTCGTACTTCTCGAGAACCTTATCCAGCTGAGCACCCTCCATCACGAGCACCAGCGTGTCCTCCGAAAAGTCTTCCTCGGAAAGCTGGGTGGACATATAACCCTCCATGTTGATTCCGTTACTTATCATAACAGCTTCCGCTTTCTGATTCAACGGTTCCGGGAACAAAACAACCAGCCCCCGAACGATAATCTCAACCGGGCGTTTGAAACTGTACTCCTCCAATATCGCCGCCGCCATCGGCGCCCTGCAGGTGCCGCTATCCGCAACGAACATAATCCTGTTATATTGCTTCATGATAGACAAATCCCTCTCTTTTTATACCCGCAGCACATGATGTCCCGCCGCTTTTAGCAGGCGGTTCATAATTGCCTGACCAATGCCCGGTGTCTCAAAACTCTCCGAGTAGATCACCTCGACGCCGGACCTGTCAAACGCTCGAAGAATCCGATATAGATGCCTTGCGATCACGCCCTCATCCTCCCTGGCTCCGACACTCACCACGTCGTCCGCCTGATAGAATGCACTGCTCTCATCCGTCGCAATCACACCTACCCGCAACCCGGCAACGCGCTTATCCGCCGCCAGCCGATTGATCGATGCAATCACACGATCCATCTCTCCCTCGACCACAATAAGATCTGCCTTCGGCGCGTAGTGCCGATACTTCATGCCCGGCGCCTTTGGCTTCCTGCCGGAATCCGCGCTGATGATGCCCGGATCCATGCGAACCTCCTGTCCCAGAACCACCTCAAGCATCTCCCTTGTAACGTACCCGGGGCGCAGAATCATCGGCACCTCCTCTGTGAGGTCCACGATGGTGGACTCTATCCCAATTCCAACCGATCCCCCGTCCAAGATCATCGGAATTCTGCCCTCCATATCCTCCGCCACATGCGAGGCCTCCGTAGGGCTTGGTCTGCCGGAGGTGTTGGCGCTCGGCGCCGCAATCAAACAGCCACTCTCCCGAATCAACGCAAGCGCGATCGGGTGATTCGGCATGCGAACCGCCACCGTCTCCATCCCGCCCGTAGTCTCATATGGGATCTTTTCATTCTTCCACACGATCATGGTCAGCGGTCCCGGCCAAAATGCTTCGGCGAGCCTATGCGCCCCCCGCGGAACCTCCCGCGCGATGGATGCAAGCACCTCAAACCGTTCTATATGGACAATCAGCGGATTGTCCGACGGTCTCCCCTTCGCCGCGTAGATCTTCTGCGCCGCCGCAGGGCAAAGCGCATCTGCACCCAGTCCATAGACCGTCTCCGTCGGAAATGCAACCAGCTCCCCGGCGCGGATGAGCGATGCTGCCGCCCGTATGTATTCCTGATCTATATCAGCAGAACCTACTCTCAAAATCCTCGTCTGCATCTCCCCCGCCTTTCCCCGAAGAACCACGGCATTCTACTCCGCGCAGTACCGCACACTGCTTTCCGTTTGATTATGCCACAATTCCAAAAAATAGGCAACCTACTTGCCATGTTTTTATAAATGTGGCATAATTATGTCCATTAGGTTCATCCTATGAATTACGGGCATTTCCGCACAGCTGAAAAAGTCGGATTTTGCCTCACAGGAAAGGAGTTTTCCATGAAAATTTTAAAATCTGATTTTGGCAACATAAACACCGGAGAAAATATTCATATATACCATCTTGAGAACGCCAGCGGGGCCTATGTGGAGATCATCGATTTCGGCTGCCGCCTTGTAAAAATTGTTGTTCCCGACCGCGAAGGTCACATGACGGACGTCTGCCTGGGGCTTGACACAATAGACGGCTACGAGAAGGACAGGGATAGCCTGGGCGCGATTGTCGGGCGTGTTGCAAACCGCATCAAAAACGGACACTTCTCTCTCAACGGAAAGGAGTACCAGCTCGCCACCAACAACGGCGACAACCATCTGCACGGCGGACGGGTCGGCTACGGTTCAAGACTCTGGGACGCCAAAATAAAGGATGACAAATTGATTCTCACCCTGCATTCTGCGGACGGTGAGGAGGGATATCCCGGCAACCTCTCGCTCTCCGTCACCTACGGGTGGAGCGAGGACAACGAGCTTTCTATCCTATATGAAGCATCCACCGATGCAGACACATTGCTGAACGTGACAAGCCATGGCTACTTTAACTTAAACGGTGAGGGTGAGAGCGACATTCTCTCCCACGAGCTTTTTATCGATGCGGACGAGATTACGGAGCTCGACAGCTCGCAGGCTCCGACGGGAGCACTGCTTCCAGTTGAAGGCACGCCGTTTGATTTCCGCACAATGCACACGATCGGAAAGCTCATGCACTCCGACTGTGAGCAGTTCCGCAAGTTCGGCACTTACGACCACAACTTCGTCATCAACGGTTCGGGCCTTCGGGAAGCTGCAGTTCTCCAGTCCAGGGAGAGCGGTATCCGCATGACCTGCTTTACCGATCAGCCGGGGATGCAGCTCTACGTCGCAAACCAGCCGCTTGGTCTGCCTGGCAAGAACGGTAAAAATTATGATTCACAGACGAGCGTCTGCCTAGAGACTCAGCATTTTCCGGACGCCATCAACCATGAGAATTTTCCGAGCATCATCCTAAAACCGGACGAACCCTTCCGTTCTAAGACCTTATATCATTTTTCAACGTTTTAATGTGCAAAATTAAAAACACGAGCTTTTCTATCTTGTAAAGCTCGTGTTTTTGTATTAGAATTACCTCAGGTTACCATGAAGGTAACTAGAATATGATTATTATTTTAAGGAGGGAATTAAAAATGGCATATGTTATTTCTGATTCTTGTGTAAGCTGTGGATCCTGCGAGCCGGAGTGTCCAGTAGGAGCAATCTCCCAGGGCGACAGCCAGTACGTAATTGATCCTGCTGCTTGCGTAGACTGCGGCACATGTGCAGGTGTTTGTCCTACAGGAGCAATCTCCCAGGGCTAATTTTACGTTCAGAGGAAAAGCCGTCACGCTTGTGACGGCTTCTTTCTTTTCCAGAGTCTCTTCTCCTCGTCCTTTTTCTTGAAATTCCCTCGGATCGCAGCATCCAGCTTCCGAAAGCGTTCCTCCTCCGCCTCCTCGCGCTCCCGCATGAGGTAGTTCATCTCCTTTACCACCTGCTTTCCAACCTCCTCACTGATATTTTTACTCAGCTCCTGGTTGTTTGCGGAGATTGCCTGTCCCACGATCTGTGTCATAAGCTCCGTAAACTGCGCCATCTTATCCGTATTCTCAAGTACGCTCTGAGGTACCTCACGCATCTGCATAGGTTCTCCCGGCAGCTTTTCCAACAACTCAGAAAAATCTCCATCGCCCCCCGCCGCCATATCTACCGCTGGGGAATCGAGCGGTCCGTTATGTACGATCATGCGAATTGCCTTAAGCTGGTAGCCCTGCTCCTTCAACTCCTTGATCTTCTTAAACTCCTCGATATTTTCCTTTGTGTAATACCGGTGTCCCATCTCGTTGCGCGGGATGTTCAGTGCCAGTTCATCTTCCCAGTAACGCAATACATGCGATTCCACGTTGACGATATTTGCCGCGTCAGAAATCATGTAACGTACCTTTTCCATCTCGGTACCTCCTTTTCTGCTAACTTATATTATAAGCATCAAAGAGCCCCGATACAACGAAAATCGCTCGTCTTATTCCGACAGCAGACGCAAAATGTGGCTGTTGCAAAATGCAAATCTTATCTTTTATTTCTGTGGGATTACAACAAGAAACGCCTCGGCGTAAACTGAACCTCGGCGAATTCCTGTTGAAATCTTATAGAAATGATAAGGTAATGATGCATTTTGCGACAGCCCCGTTTTTTATTTCTCCATATTCGCAAACTTCGTGTACTGCGGCAGCCACACCAGATTTACCGTGCCGATCGGACCATTTCTCTGCTTTGCTATAATAATCTCC
>CAJLGN010000170.1 GCA_905206195.1 uncultured Roseburia sp. | reverse complement strand
TGATGCGGACGCGCCACAGCTGATATATCGGTACAGCTGGCAAAAAGAAAAACGGAAACGTTTTTTTTTTTGGAAAAAAGATGAAAGGACAGGGAAACAATGAGAGCTTTTTTGATACTTGAAGATGGCAACGTGTTTACAGGAACCAGTATTGGTTCCGCCAGAGAGGTTATCAGTGAGATTGTATTCAACACGTCGATGACGGGGTATTTGGAGGTTTTAACCGACCCGTCCTACGCAGGGCAGGCAGTGGTCATGACCTATCCTCTCATTGGAAATTATGGAGTGACCCCGGATATGGAGTCGGATCGTCCCTGGCCGGACGGGTATATTGTCAGAGAGTTGTCCCGGACACCGAGCAATTTTCGCTGTGGGGGAGCGCTTGGGGCCTTCCTCTCCAAGTACGATATACCGGGAATCGCCGGGATTGATACCCGCGCCCTCACAAAGATTCTGCGCGAGAAGGGTACGATGAACGGTATGATCACCACAGATGAGAATTATGATATAGAAGAAATCATTCCAAGATTAAAAAGGTACACCACAGGAAATGTTGTGGATCAGGTAACCTGCGCAGAGAAACAGGTATTAAAAGGGGGAGGCAAGAAGGTCGCGCTGCTCGACTTAGGCGCTAAGAATAACATCGCCCAGTCTTTAAATAAGCGCGGCTGCGAGGTCACGATTTATCCGGCGCACACCACCGCAGAAGAGATTTTGGCGGCAGATCCGGACGGTGTTATGTTGAGCAACGGACCTGGAGATCCGAAGGAGTGCAAGGAGATCATTGCTGAGATCAAGAAGCTCTACGATTCTGACACGCCGATTTTTGCCATCTGTCTGGGGCATCAGCTGATGGCGCTCGCCACCGGGGCAGACACCCACAGGATGAAGTACGGACACCGCGGCGGCAATCATCCGGTAAAAGATCTGGAGACGAATCGTGTGTATATCTCTTCTCAGAATCACGGATATGTGGTGGATACCGATACGCTGGACGAGAAGATCGCCGTGCCGGCTTTTGTGAATGTCAACGATGGCACGAATGAGGGGCTTTCCTACGTCGGGAAAAATATTTTTACTGTGCAGTTCCACCCGGAGGCATGTCCTGGACCGCAGGATTCTGCATATTTGTTTGACCGGTTTATAGCTATGATGTCAGGCAAATAGGGGGCGGAGACTTTACTCATTTGATGGTGAAAAATCAAAGCGGATGCGAGGCAGAGTCCGCACAGCAGAGGAATTGTAGATTTGAGGGGGATATAAATGCCAAGAAATCATGATATAAAGAAAGTACTTGTCATCGGTTCTGGTCCGATTGTCATCGGGCAGGCGGCGGAGTTCGACTATGCGGGAACACAGGCGTGCCGTTCCTTAAAGGAGGAGGGGGTGGAGGTTGTCCTGGTGAATTCTAACCCGGCAACCATCATGACGGATAGGGATATTGCGGATGAAGTGTATATTGAGCCATTGACTGTCCCAGTGCTGGAGCAGATTATCCGGAAGGAAAAGCCGGATTCTATCCTCCCGACGCTGGGAGGACAGGCAGGTCTAAACCTGGGCATGGAGCTGGAGGAGAAGGGAATTTTAGAGAAGTACGGCGTGAAGCTGATTGGAACGACGGCAGAGACGATTTTTAAGGCGGAGGACCGTCAGGCATTCAAGGACACAATGGAAAAAATCGGGGAGCCGTGTGCGGCTTCCCGGGTGGTGAACAATGTGCAGGACGGCATTAAGTTCACCAATACCATCGGATATCCTGTCGTGCTGCGCCCGGCTTTTACACTGGGTGGAAGCGGTGGCGGGATCGCGCACAATGAGGCGGAGCTGGTGGAGATCTTGACAAACGGGCTCAGATTAAGCCGTGTCGGGGAGGTGCTGGTGGAGCGCTGCATCGCAGGCTGGAAGGAAATTGAGTATGAGGTCATGCGGGACGCCAACGGCAACTGCATCACCGTGTGTAATATGGAGAACATTGATCCGGTGGGGGTGCATACCGGAGACTCCATCGTCGTCGCACCGTCCCAGACGCTGGGTGACAAAGAGTACCAGATGCTTCGCACCTCTGCAATAAATATTATATCTGAATTAAATATTACGGGAGGGTGTAATGTGCAGTATGCGCTGCATCCGGAGAGCTTTGAGTATTGCGTCATTGAGGTAAATCCCCGCGTGTCCCGCTCCTCCGCGCTGGCATCGAAGGCGACTGGATATCCAATTGCAAAAGTGGCGGCAAAGATCGCGCTTGGCTACACGCTGGACGAGATCAAGAATGCCATCACCGGCAAAACTTATGCGAGTTTTGAGCCGACGCTGGATTACTGTGTGGTCAAGATTCCGAGACTGCCGTTTGATAAGTTTCTCACAGCAAAGCGAACACTCACGACGCAGATGAAGGCGACTGGGGAGGTCATGAGCATCTGTGATAATTTTGAGGGAGCGCTGATGAAGGCGATCCGCTCCTTAGAGCAGCATGTGGATAGCCTTTTTTCCTACGACTTTACAGAATTGTCCGAGGCAGAGCTGCAAGCGCAGCTGGAAACGGTGGATGACCGAAGAATATGGGTGATTGCAGAGGCGTTGCGCAGAGGAATGAGCGATGACGCGATTCACACGATCACGAGAATTGACAAGTGGTTTATCGACAAGCTGGCGATTCTTGTCGAGATGGAAGGGCGGCTGAAGCGGGAAGCGCTGACTGTGGATCTCTTAAAGGAGGCCAAGCGCATGGAGTTCCCGGACAATGTCATCGCACAGCTGAGCGGAAAGAGTGGGAGCGAGATCCGCGATATGCGCTATGAGAACGATATCGTTGCGGTGTACAAGATGGTGGATACCTGTGCGGCGGAGTTTGAGGCGGCCACCCCGTACTACTATTCTGTGTTCGGCGGGGAGAATGAGGCGACTGAGACGCACGCGAAGAAAAAAGTGTTGGTGCTCGGCTCGGGACCGATCCGCATCGGACAGGGAATCGAGTTTGATTACTGTTCGGTACACTGTACCTGGGCATTTGCGAAGGAAGGCTGGGAGACGGTCATTGTCAACAATAATCCGGAGACCGTGTCGACCGACTTTGATATCGCGGATAAGCTTTACTTTGAGCCGCTGACCCCGGAGGATGTCGAGGCGATTGTGCGGATGGAGAAACCGGACGGTGCGGTGGTACAGTTCGGCGGCCAGACTGCCATCAAGCTCACCGAGAGCCTGATGAAGATGGGCGTTCCGATTCTCGGCACGAAGGCGGAGGATGTGGACGCTGCGGAGGATCGTGAGCTGTTTGACCAGATTTTGGAGGAGACGGGGATTCCCCGCGCGGCAGGTGGAACTGTTTACACCGCGCAGGAGGCGAAGGAAGTTGCCGGTCGCCTGGGTTACCCGGTGCTGGTGCGGCCGTCCTACGTGCTTGGCGGACAGGGCATGAAGATCGCGTTCAGCGAGGAGGAGATCGAGGAATTTATCGGAATCATCAACCGCATCGCACAGGATCATCCGATTTTGGTGGATAAGTATTTACAGGGAAAAGAGATTGAGGTTGACGCGGTGTGCGACGGGACAGATATTTTGATTCCGGGTATCATGGAGCATATCGAGCGCACGGGCGTGCACTCCGGCGACAGTATCTCCGTATATCCGGCTCCGACGATCAGCGATCGCGTCAGGGAGACGATCGTGGAGTACACAAAGCGCCTCGCGCGGGCGCTGCATGTCGTCGGGCTGATCAACATCCAGTTCATCGCGATGGACGAGGAGGTCTATGTCATCGAGGTGAATCCGCGCTCCTCCAGAACTGTGCCTTATATCAGCAAGGTCACCGGAATTCCGATCGTGGATCTCGCCACAAAGGTGATCATCGGCAATACCATCCGCGGACTTGGATATGAGCCGGGGCTTGCGCCGGCTGCGGATTATATCGCGATCAAAATGCCGGTCTTTTCTTTCGAGAAGCTGCGTGGCGCTGAGATTTCGCTCGGGCCGGAGATGAAGTCCACGGGGGAGTGCCTTGGAATTGCAAAGACCTTCAACGAAGCGCTCTATAAAGCGTTTTTGGGAGCGGGCATCACGCTTCCGAAGCACAGGCAGATGATTATGACGGTAAAGGATGCAGACAAGCCGGAGGCGGTGGATGTGGCGAAGCGCTTTGCGGCGCTCGGTTACAAGATTTACGCGACCAGAAGCACAGCGAAATATCTGCAGGAGCACGGTGTGGATGCGCTCCGCGTGAATAAGATCACGCAGGAGTCCCCAAACGTGATGGATCTGATCCTGGGGCATAAGATTGACCTCGTCATCGACACGCCGACCCAGGGAAATGGAGACAAGAGCCGCGACGGATTTTTGATTCGCAGAAATGCGATCGAGACAGGAGTCCACTGTATCACCGCAATGGATACGGCAAATGCGCTAGCCTTGAGTCTTGAGACGGCGATGGATACGCTCACACTGTTGGACATTGCAAAATTATAAAAAAAGAGACTGTTGAATCAATGTCATTTAGTTAAATTCAAGTTTGCCGAAATATATTTCTAACTTTCCCTATTTTACAGGCTTTCCA
>CAJLGN010000169.1 GCA_905206195.1 uncultured Roseburia sp. | reverse complement strand
TGTGTCCAGACGTTTTCTGCTCCTACTACGTAGCATAAGGGCATAAAAAACTCGCAGACTGTTTCAAAATCTGCGGTTTCGCCTAAAAGAAAAGGACACCGCTTGCACGATGTCCTTTTCAGTGAACTGTTTAGTTTTTTGTGTTCCCACACTCCATATCAATAACTACCGAAACCGTGATATAGTCCTCAATACGCTTATTGCGGAATTTATCACCCTCTGCGTCAAACACCACAGGGCGGGAAAAGTGCCTAAATCTAAGGATTTCTACAAGGTTTCTCTTTGTAGCAACACTATTGTCTCGATGTGCACCGTCGTCGGGAACATATCGACACAGCACACCTTCTTCACCTCATACCCCCACGCCTGCAACACCTCCAGATCGCGCGCCAGGCTCGTCGGCTTACAAGAGATGTACACCATCTGCGGTACGCCGTAGCGGATAATCTTCTCCAGCGCCTTCGGATGGATCCCGTCCCTTGGCGGATCAAGCACGATATAATCTGGGCGCTCCGGGATCTCGTCAATGACTTTCAGCACATCTCCCGCAATAAATTCACAGTTATGTAAATCATTCAGAGCCGCATTCTCCCTCGCAGCCTCCACGGCCTCCTCGACAATCTCCACACCGATGACCTTCCCCGCCACCGGGGCGAGCATCTGCGCGATCGTTCCAGTTCCTGAATACAGATCAAAAACCACCTTCCCGCGTGCAGTCTGCCCGCCATCGCAAACGGCATCCTCCACACCGGCCGGCAGCCCGCCATCCGACTGGCAGTTTGTGCCCCCCGCATTCAGGGCATCCCCGATAAATTCCCGCACCGTCTCATAAAGCACCTCTGCTCCCAGCGAGTTTGTCTGGAAAAAAGAAAACGGTGTGATCTGAAATCGAAGTCCCAGCAGCTCCTCGTAAAAATAATCCTGCCCAAATAAAATATCCGTGCCCTCATTTTTGATGGTATCGGCAACGCTGTCATTTCTGGTATGCAGGATTCCCGTCATTTTCCCTGCATAAGTCTGCCCCAACAGCGCGTCCCTCCAGCCGCGCAGCAGATCGCTCTCCCACACCTCGCGGGCGCTTTGCCCGCCATCAAGGCATCCGCTTTCATCCACAGCGCTTGCAATGTCCACAGCTGGGGCAGTTGTGGTGACCGCAACCACATCCCCGCACTGTGTCGTCGTCACAAGATCTACCAGAATCTCTCCCGTCCTCACGGCCTTTCGCACGAGCAGATGGCGCAGATACCCTGTGTGGCGCAGCTTATGATAATAGGGAATTTCCCTCTCCCCAAAATATGCAAGTGTCGTTTTCAAGATTGACCGAAAATCCTCATCCACGATCTGGCACTCCGGCACATTGACAATATCGTAAAAACTTCCCCGCCTGTGCATCCCAAGGGCTAGAGGCCCATCTTTGCACTCGTCCCCGAAGGAAAACTCCATCTTATTGCGATATCCCTTCTGCTGTGGACTCGCCTTGATACCAAGAAACGTATAGTCACGGCTCTCCGGCACTATGACCCCATCGATCAGCTTTTTTACCTGCGCCTCCTTCATCGCCAGCTGCTCTTCGTACGGAAGGCTCTGATAGGTACATCCTCCACAGACACCGGCATGCACGCACCCCGTCTCAGGAAGCTCAAGTGGAGACTTCTCAAGCACCTCAAGAAGCCGCCCCTCACACTTCCCCTTTCGAATCTTATTGATGGAAACAGACACTCTCTGCCCCGGAATCCCGTTCTTTACAATAACCCGCTTTCCATCCTCCGCCGTGATCATCCCCTTATTGGGAAACTCCACACACTCAATCACTCCCTCTACGATCTGCCCTTTTTTCACGCCTGTCCTCCACTTTTTTCTGTCCTATAAAAAACGAGGCTGCTCTTCGCAGCCCCGCACCCTATTCCTACTCTTCGGTTGTGTCTTTCACCGGTTTTGCTGGCTCATCATCCTCATCGTCCTCAAAGAAATCATCCTCGAAGTCATCCTCAAAATCATCCTCAAAATCATCTAAGTAATCCGGTGTAAAGAAACGATAAATGCCGTAAATCGCAGCTGCCACAGCAACGATAATTCCGATGATTGCAAATATCCATACCACCTTCGAAGACTTCTTTTCCTCAACTACTTCCTTCTTATTCAGAATTTCATTTAACTTCGTCATGTTAATCAAATCCTCCATCTTATTCATTTGGACATTCCTCCTCGCATCTGCACTCCACCATACACGTATGTTTCTACTTTTTCTAATACGATTATACCATATGTTTCCCAATTCGCCTATAAAAAATTTATAAATTGATCGATTTTATAATTTTTTTAATTTTGCAAAAGATGCGAACATTTTTTTGACTCCTGCCCCATTAAAATCCACAGTCACCTCAAAATCTCTGCCTCCCTCTATGATGTCAAGCACTGTACCCTCGCCAAACTTAACATGGGAAACACAATCCCCAACCCCGTAGCTGAGGCTTCTCTTCACCGTATTCGCCGTTGAAAATGCCTTCGCCTGCATGCTCTGCCCAGATGGCTGCTGGCGCATAGATGGGCGCTTTGCCCGCACAGAGGATGTAGGACTTTCCCTCCGCTCTGCGGAAGCCGGAATCCCCACCTCCCCGCGCATCAACTTAGCTGGAATCTCCTTCACAAACCGGGATACTTTATTATATTGCGTCTCCCCGCGAATCATGCGGCATCTCGCACAGGTAACTGCCAATTCCTTCATCGCCCGCGTGATCCCCACATACGCGAGTCTGCGCTCCTCCTCGAGCTCCTCGCCCGCATTGTCGGAGACGATCGACATATAACTGGGGAACAGTCCATCCTCCATCCCTGCCAGATAAACCTTCGGAAACTCCAAACCCTTGGCGCTGTGCAAGGTCATCAGCACCACGTACTCGCTCCCCTCCGCGAGGCTGTCGATATCTGCCACCAGAGCAACCTCCTCCAGAAAACCGCTGAGAGTCGGGTGCTCCTCATTCTCCTCGTAGGCCACCACCTTGCTCAAAAGCTCATCAATGTTCTCAATGCGGGCCTCTGCCTCGTCGCTTCCCTCCGCCTCCAGCTCGCGGATGTATCCGGTCTCCTCGATCACCTCCCGCAACAGATCCGTCACCCCGATGTAAGGCAGCTTGCTTCGCATCGCCTGGATAAAATTTACAAACGGTCTGATTTTTGCCGCGCTCTTACCCATGGAGGGAATCTCCTCCGCAACTTTTAGCGCATCATAAAAACCAATCTCATACGCGTCCGCGTAATCCGACACCCGATTCATCGTCGTCGCGCCGATGCCCCGCTTTGGCACATTGATGATCCTTCGCACGGCGAGATCATCCTTCGCGTTATCGATCGTCTTTAAGTATGCCAGAAGATCCTTGACCTCCTTGCGCGCATAAAAATTCACGCCGCCGACAATCTTATATGGAATATTGGATACGATGAACCGCTCCTCAAACAGACGGGACTGCGCGTTGGTGCGGTAGAGCACCGCAGAATCCCCGTAGCTGTATCTGCCCTCCCGCACGCCGGATAGAATGTCCCTTGCCACATAGTCCGCCTCCTCATACGCCGTGTCAAACTGCACAAAATCGATCGGCTCCCCCGCATCGTTCGACGTCCAAAGCGCCTTCGCCTTGCGCCCAACATTATTGGCGATCACATGGTTTGCCGCGTCCAAAATATTCTGCGTGGAGCGATAATTCTGCTCCAGCTTAATGACCACCGCATCCGGAAAATGCTTCTCAAAGTTCAAAATATTATAGATGTTTGCGCCCCGAAACTTATAGATAGACTGATCGTCATCCCCGACGACGCACAGATTCTTGTACTTATCCGCCAGCAAACGAACCAGCTGAAACTGGGCCGTGTTGGTGTCCTGATACTCGTCCACCATGATATAGCGGAAACGATCCTGATAATAGTCCAGCACCTCAGAATCCGACTGCAACAGCTCCACGGTCTTTCCAATCAGATCGTCAAAATCCAGCGCGTTGTTCTTGCGCAGCACTTCTTGATACTCCCGGTACACTTCCGCCTGTCTGCGCTTCGCATAGTCGGAAGACGCCGCTGCCCGAAGGGCAAATTCCTGCGGTGTAATCAGCTCGTCCTTCGCGGAGGAGATCGCGGCCAGCAGGCTTCTCTCCTTATAGATCTTAGTGTCGATCTCAAACCGCTTGCAGATATCCTTCATGACGGACTTGGAATCATCCGCGTCGTAGATAGTAAAATTCGTGTCATAGCCGATGCGGTCGATATGTCTCCGTAAAATGCGCACACAGGTGGAGTGAAAGGTAGAGACCCATATACTCTCCGAGCCGTATCCAACCTGCGCGTCGATGCGCTCCCGCATCTCCCCCGCCGCCTTGTTCGTAAACGTGATCGCCATAATGTGGTAAGGGTTCACCCCGCACTCCTCAATCAGATACGCCGTCCGATGCGTGAGTACTCTCGTCTTTCCCGATCCGGCTCCCGCCAGAATCAAAACCGGTCCCTCCGTGGTGGTGACACCAAGTCTCTGCTGTTCATTCAATGTATCATAAATACTCATATTAT
>CAJLGN010000168.1 GCA_905206195.1 uncultured Roseburia sp. | reverse complement strand
CAGAAAATCTCCATTTTTCAGACGAATGTATTTCTTTTTCCGATCATACCGGGTAAGAAGGTAGGCGAGCTCCTCCTGGGACATCTCATCCGAGCGAAGCGAAAGTTCCAGAAGATCGCTCTTTAGCGACACGCCGACAGAGACTCTCGGTGCGGACACCACCTTCATATTGCGGAAAGCTTCGGAGGTGTAGATCGTCATATATTCGGAGAGACGCTGCAGCCCCCCGGTCAAAAGCTGATAAAGCATCTCCTCATCGTGGGAGAGCACCAAAATCGTGTTCCCCAGCCCGTAATCATTGAAGTATGGCTCCACCAGCGTGCGGATTCGCATCTCCTCGGCGATGTCCCTCACCTCCCCGGGCGCGATTTTTTCCAGCACGTTGTACTTCTCATCCCCGTAGACTGCCACAAGCTTTGCGCCCGCCACCTGATGGTCAGGCTTATCCAGATACAATTCAAACTCCGGCCGTCTCGGGACGTAGAGCCCCTCGTCAAAACCGTCGCTTACCACCTCAAAGCCTTCCTTTAGGAGCGGAAGAAGATCTCTACAGAATGCCGGGAGCTCCTCCACCGCCAGATAACTCTCCCCGCCCAGCTGCCGCTCGAGATAATCAAAAAAGTCTCCCGTCTTCTCCCGAACGGCCGACGGGCTTCTCCAGACATTCCCCGCCTCGTAAAAATAATAATGGTGGGCGCCTTTTAGGACATGCAAATCTTCCAAAAGCAGAAAAATCCCAGACGTCCCCGCGCGTATCACAAGCTTTGGCCGCCGCTCCTCCTCCCAAAGCCTGCACATTGTCTCCTCCTCAAAACCGAACTCCCCGTAAAAGGGAGCCTGTCCCACGGCATCAAAAAAACGGTCAATTCCGATCTCGTCCAATTCCATCGTCCGCTCATAGCTTCCCGTGTAGACGTAATAGGTGTGGTACTGGGTCTGACGCCGGCGATCTTCCTCCTGCTGCCGCAAAAACTGCACCAGCCGCCATGCCTGCCCCGTGAATGCCTCCCTGCCATGATAAAAATCCAGCTTCTTCCCGTAGCGCACCTTCTCCTTTTGCTTCACCGAGAGCAAAAATGACGAGATATTTTTCAGCACATATTTCTGCTCTGCACCAATTTTAAACTCCACGCTCGACCGCCCGTAATCCGTCCGAAAATGTGGCTCAAGCTCCACCTTTCCGTACAGGCTCTCCGGGATGAGATAAGGCACGCCAGCCTGCAGGGAATACTGATTTAACAATGTCTTTAAAGCTCCCGCCGTCTGCATGGCAGATATCCCCTTTGACACTGCCTCCTTGTCCGGCGCAGGCTCCCCCTGCTCGCCACCCTGCTTGACCAACAAAATCTCCTTCGCCTGCCTGCGGCTTATATATGCGAGAAGCGCGGCCACACAGTGCTTGCACATCCCATCATAATTATAGAACGCCTCACAGGTACATTTCGCGTTCGACACCGCCGAAAACTCCTCATCCACAGTCACATTGACCGGATAAAAATCCTGCTCCCGACCGCGCACCCGCGCGGTGATCTCCGCCATCGGCAGTGTGCCATCCAGATAGATATCATAGGAAAAATCGCGGACTCCCCCCGCCTCATACAAGTCTTTGCCCTTGCGGTACGTGGCTGGATACGCCTCTTCCCTGATATCTGATACGGAAAACATAGTTTCTCCTCCTGTTCTCACTTTTTATCTCTGGTCATCCTGTTATTCTACCACAAAATCTTTTCTCGCAGACATTTTATTTTGCATCATTCCAAACTTGCTTATTCCCGGGACTGCCGCACCTGGGAGATGAAATTTCTGATCATATATGCAGTCTGCCGATTTCTTTCCAGGACAAAGAAATAGCAGGAGAACCGCGCCTCTTAAAAAATCACCTTGATCTCGGTTCCGACTCCCTCCTGGCTGGTCAGCTCAATCTGGGCGTCATGCTGCGCAACGATATGTTTTACAATCGCAAGCCCAAGCCCCGTTCCACCCGTGGACTTCGAGCGGCTCTTATCCACGCGGTAAAACCGCTCAAAAATGCGATCCTGCTGATCCTTTGGAATGCCGATTCCCGTGTCCTTCACCAAGATCACGGGATGGTCGTTCTCCCGCGCCGTCAGCACTGTCACCGTTCCGCCCTGCTTATTGTATCGCACCGCGTTGCTGCACAGATTGTACAAAAGCTCCTCAAGGAGAGTTCGGTTGCCATTGACTGTGACCGGGATGCCCTCCAGCCGGAAAATGACCTCATTTTTCTGCGCGGAAACCTCCATCTGTCCGATGCAAAGCTCCGCCATTGCGTGAAGATCAATCGGTTCAAACTCCAGCTTCAAATCGCCGTCATCCAACTCGGACAACTTAATAATGTCATTGATCAGATTTTGCAGGCGCTCCGCGCTGCGGTGAATCTCATCTGCAAAATGCGCGGTGTCCGACTCCCCCGTCATTCCGCTTGCAATCAATTCCGCGTAGCCGGAGATTGCCGTCAACGGCGTCTTCAACTCATGGGAGACATTCGCCGTGAATTCCTGACGCATGCGGGCGTGGTCTAAAATATCCATATGCTGACGCTTGATCATTGCGATAAACGGGCGTATCTCATCGTAGACCTCCGTCTCATCCACCAGCACAATATTCGTCGCCATCTTCTCGATCGGCTCCACAATCTGCCTTGTGAGACGCTTTGCAAAAAACGCGCAAGTTGCAAACACCGCAATCCCCGAGATGAGAATCAAACCGGCCATATTCCACATCAAGTGATAGATGCTGCCGCTCACCTTTCCCACACGCAGGATATTCCCGTCCGAAAGCAGCATCGCATAATAAAAAGTATGCTGCGCGGAAGTCTTGGATTTGCGCATCCCGCGCCCCTCCCCGGTCCGAAGTGCGCGCCGGATTTCCGGGCGGCCGATATGATTCTCCATCTTCTCCTTATTCTCTATGCTGTCATAGAGGACCTCGCCAGACGCATCAATTAGCGTCAGCCGCAGCCCATCCTCCCCCAGCTGCTCCTCCAGCCCCGGAGAAAAAGGGTGCTCCTCCATCTTGGATATCACATGCGCGTTCGCCCGCAGATCATCGAAAATTTGCTCCATTAAAATGCCGTAAAAGAGGATAACAGCACATACGGCAGTCACCACAATGGCGATTTCCGCAATCAACATAAACTTCCCATTTAATTTTTTCTTCATAGCATTTCCCACAGCCGCTCTGCGGCGCACTGCCCATCACCCAATCATATAACCAACGTTGCGCACCGTCTTAATCCGAGCTCCTGCCGCCCCAAGCTTCTGGCGGAGCGTCTTGATGTGCATGTCCACCGTGCGGCTCTCGCCCTCGTACTCAAACCCCCACACCTGATCCATGATCTTATCCCGGGACAGCACAATCCCCCTGTTGATCAGCAGATATTTTAACAACTCATATTCCTTAAAAGTCAACTCACAGAGGACTCCCCCCACAAACACCGCGTGCTTGTCGTTGTCGATGAGGATATCGCCGCTCTCAAGCCGCGCTCCCTCCTGCCCGGCCTGTGTGCGCCGCAGAAGCGCCTTCACTCTGGAAATCAACTCCATGACACCGAACGGTTTCGTGATATAGTCATCCGCCCCCTGATCCAGCCCCTTGACTTTGTCAAGCTCGCTGGTCTTCGCCGTCACCATAATAATCGGTATCCGGGCCGTCTCTGCGCTCCCCCGGATCCTTGATAAAATATCGAGTCCATCCTCATTTGGAAGCATGATATCCAGCAAAATAAGAGATGGCTTGGCCTGCTCCAGGCGTTTAAAAAAATCTGCTCCGCATTCAAATTCTTCTACATCATACCCGCTGTTCCTGAGTGCATAGCGCTCAATCTCCCGGATATTCACATCATCTTCCACGATATAAATCGTCGCCATAGTTTCCCTCACTTCTGTCTCCCAGTCACTTGTCTGGTGATAAGAAGCGGAATCCTGTATTCCTACACCCGGTATTTCTGTCCGAACTCCTGCAGTAATCTTGTAAACTCAGCACTCTCGGACTCATCGAGCTGCCCGGTAAAGCTGTGCTCCTCCAGCTGGGTGTCCTTCAGCTGCATCATGTAAACTGCGATATTGGAACAGTGATCCGCCACTCGCTCATAATTCATGGCGAGATCAGAGAGCACCAGTCCAAGTTCAATCGTGCACTTCCCTTTCCGCAGCCGTTTCATATGATGTTTCCTGATGTCCCGGTTGAGTTCATCGATGACTTCCTCCAGCGGCTCCACCGTCCTGGCAAGCTCCTGATCGTTCGCCACAAATGCATTGGTCGTGCGGTTTAGGATATCCTCGATGGCCTCCCCGTAAATCTTCATCTCATCCTTGCCCTTTTTAGAAAATTCATGCCCCTCTTTATGCATCTGCTCCGCGCTTTCCACCACGTTGATCGCGTGGTCGGAAATACGCTCAAAATCCGTCAGACAGTGGAGCAGGGACGTGACCCGCAAGCTGTCGTGGTACGAGAGGTTCTCGCTGCTTAGCCTTGTCAGATACGCCGTGAGCTTATCGTCGTAGGTATCCACCAAATTCTCCTTTTTGATGAC
>CAJLGN010000167.1 GCA_905206195.1 uncultured Roseburia sp. | reverse complement strand
ATCATAGACCTCACGTACTTTTCCCTCTTTGACCGGCTTATATTCCTGCATTTCCCTTCCCCTTTTCCGCCTTTCTGCAGCTTTTCCAGTCCCTGTACTGCCCCTCATCCACAGAAAGTCTCATTCACTTTACTCAAAATTATAATACAGTGACTTTTAGAAAGTCAATGTTTTTACCCGGTTTGCCCGTTTCCCCGGCATAGAAAAAAGATGTCATTTTATTAGTATTTTTGTATACTTTATTCATTTTATTAGTATTACTTATAAAATTGTTTATAAAATTGGTATTGACGTACTTTCGTACCAGAGTTATAATAAGACGGTAAGCAGTACCAAAGTACTATGCTTAATTTCTTATTTATATAGAAAAAGCAGTTCCTCCCCCGGAACTGCTTTTTCTCTAGCAAAAAGGTACGCCGGGCGGGCGGCGAACCGTTCTCCATCACACTATTTCTTTATCAACAGAGATTTCCCTGTCATCTCCGCCGGCTGCTCCATTCCCATCAACTCAATCATTGTCGGGATGATGTCTGCAAGGCATCCGTTCTCCCGCAGTGCATATGCAGGATCTGCATTGATCAAAATAAACGGAACCGGATTTGTCGTGTGCGCCGTGAACGGCTCCTTGGTCTCGTAATCCACCAACTGCTCCACATTCCCGTGATCTGCACAGAGGAACATCTGTCCGTCCACTTCTCTTAGCGCTTCAACTGCTCTTCCCACACAGGCGTCCACGGTCTCCACTGCCTTCACAGCCGCATCTAAAATTCCCGTGTGTCCAACCATATCCGAGTTCGCAAAATTAGTGATGATAACATCATATTTCTGGGATTGGATTGCCTCGCAAAGCTTATCACACACCTCCGGAGCACTCATCTGGGGCTGTAAATCATAGGTCGCAACCTTCGGGGATTTCACAAGGATGCGGTCCTCCCCCTCGTTCGGCTTCTCCACTCCGCCGTTGAAGAAAAATGTGACGTGCGCATACTTCTCCGTCTCGGCGATTCTCGCCTGTGTCTTGCCGTGCGCCGCCAGATACGCACCGAAGGTATTCTCCAGCTCTACCTTCTTAAACGCAACCTCCTTGTTCGGGATCGTCACATCGTACTCGGTGAAGCAGACATATGTAATATCCCGTCTAGCTCCCCTGTCAAAGCCGTCAAATGCATCTGCGCAGAACGCCCTTGTGATCTCTCTCGCGCGATCCGGGCGGAAGTTAAAGAAAATGACAGTGTCGCCATCCTTGATGGTCGCGCGCGGCTTTCCACTCTCCGTGATCACCGTCGGCACGAAAAATTCATCTGTGATATCCTTCGCGTAGGAGGCCTCCATCGCGGCTACTGCACTTTCTGCCGTCTTCCCTTCTCCCTCAGTCAGCACCCGGTACGCCTTTTCGACACGCTCCCACCTGTTATCGCGATCCATGACATAGTAACGTCCAGAAATCGAAGCGATCTTGCCAACGCCGATCTCCGCCATTTTCGCCTCCAGCGCTTCCACAAAACCTTTCCCGGAAGTCGGTGCAGTGTCGCGCCCATCCAAAAAGCAGTGTACATATACATTCTCAACGCCCTCTCTTTTTGCGAGTTCAAGCAAACCGTACAGATGCGTGTTGTGGCTGTGTACACCGCCGTCAGAAAGCAGGCCGTACAGATGCAGATCAGACTGCTTTTTCTTCACGTTGGCGATGCCGCTTAAAAGCGCCTCATTTTTGAAAAATTCCCCGTCCTCGATTTCCTTCGTGATTCTGGTCAACTCCTGGTACACGATCCTTCCCGCACCCATGTTCAAGTGTCCCACCTCGGAATTTCCCATCTGTCCGTCCGGGAGTCCCACTGCAAGGCCACTGGCATATCCCTTCACATACGGATAATCTCTCATAAGCATATCAAGATTTGGGGTGTTCGCCTGCGCGTTTGCATTTCCCTCCGTCTTGTCATTCAACCCAAATCCATCCAAAATCATTAATACGATCGGTTTTTTACTCATTCCTTTTCCCTCTCTTTTTCTATTTCAGATTGCCAACGATATCGATGGCGTATCCTTCGTTGCCCCTCGCGCCGCCGAGCTTGGTTCCGCCCGTGGCAGGGTCGTGGGCAATTTCACCGGCGGGGTAATCCTCCGTCCTTTTATCATAAACATTTCTCTCGGCATCCAATCCGACATCGTCGGAAACTGAAGCGAGATAATGATAAAATCCTTCCTTTTGTTCCGCCTCTGTAAGCAGGCTCTTCACCATCCCACCCTGTATGCGCGGAAGCATCCGAAGACTCAGCGATCTGTCCTGCGCAATCACCATCTCTGCGACCGACGTGTACAATATTCCTCTGTCAGATGTCCCTCCGTCCCCCAGTGCACCACCGCGATCACATAGTCGCTGGAAACAGCTGCCGTTCTGATCACATCCAGAAAAATGTCGGGGTTTGGAGTCTTTCACACGCCGCTTTGGTCCGCGGTCGCTTCCCGCGCGTACCTGCTTGCGCTCAGTCTGCGTGGCTGACACAATCCCGACCATTCTTCCGCTCACGACATAATGTAAAATCCTGGAGGCCTCCTCCAAATTTTTCCCGCGCCGAGAGAGGTTATCCCGGCCTCCTCCGAATATATGCCCTGAAATTCTATTCTGCGTTCTCCGACATAGTATATCAGCAGTCACCCGCCTCCAGTAGCACATGCTAAGAAAGCGGGTGACAAATATCTGCTGTCTAGATTCTATTTGTAATTCACAATCTTTCCAAACTCAGCCTTTAGGGAGGCTCCACCCACCAGTCCACCGTCGATATCCGGCTGTGCGAACAGCTCTGCGGCATTGCCAGCGTTCACCGATCCACCGTACTGGATACGAACCTTCTCAGCGGTATCTGTACCGTACATCTCTGCGATGCACGCCCGGATTGCCTTACATACTTCCTGCGCCTGCTCTGTGGTAGCGGTCTTTCCAGTTCCAATTGCCCAGATCGGCTCGTAGGCGATGACCATCGAAGCAACCTGCGCCGCAGTGATATCCTTTAAGTCGGATTTGATCTGCAAACGAATCCAATCGAGAGTCACACCCATCTCTCTCTGCTCTAAGGATTCTCCGCAGCAGAGGATCGGCACCAAATTGTGCTCGAATGCTTTCTTCACCTTTTTGTTGAGCATACAGTCACACTCTTTGAAATAGTCACGTCTTTCCGAATGTCCAATGACGACATATTTTACGCCTGCATCCACCAACATTTCCGGAGAGATCTCGCCGGTGTATGCCCCTTTTTCCTCATAGTACATATTCTCAGCGCCAACCACTACATTCGTTCCTTTTACTGCCTCCACGACTGGAACGATGTCGATCGCCGGCACACAGTAGACAACTTCGACATCATCGCTCACCACGAGCGGCTTTAACTCCTCGACCAATGCGACTGCCTGGCTCGGAGTCATGTTCATCTTCCAGTTGCCGGCTACAATTTTCTTTCTTGCCATGATTTTATCCTCTTTTCCTTAATTTATTTATCGTCCGCCGCCATAACACCTGGAAGCTCCCTGCCCTCCAAAAACTCAAGGGAAGCGCCACCGCCAGTGGAGATATGGCTCATCTTATCGCCGAATCCGAGCTGGTTTATCGCCGCCGCCGAATCACCGCCGCCGATGATCGTTGTCGCATCGGTCTCCGCCAGGGCCTTTGCCACTGCGATGGTTCCCGCTGCAAGCGTCGGATTTTCAAATATACCCATCGGTCCATTCCAGACAACTGTCTTCGCGGATTTTACTGCATCGGCATACAGTTCGGCTGTCTTCGGTCCGATATCATAGCCTCCTTTATCCGCCGGCATATCCGCCACATCATATAATGAAACTTCAACGGGAGCGTCGACCGGATTTGGGAAACTGTCGGCCGTCACAGTGTCAATCGGAAGCAATAACTTCTTGCCAAGCTTCTCTGCTTTTTCTATCATCTCCTTGCAGTAATCAAGCTTGGTCTCATCCACCAGGGATTTCCCAATCTCGTATCCCTGTGCTTTTAGGAATGTATATGCCATGCCGCCGCCAATGATTAAAGTATCACATTTCTCCAGCAAATTGGAGATCACGTTCAACTTGTCTGCAACTTTCGCTCCTCCAAGAATGGCCACGAAAGGTCTCACCGGATTCTCCACTGCGTTGCCCAGGAAATCGATCTCCTTTTGCATCAGATAGCCGACTACATTCTCGCCGCCCTTTGCGCGAATGAACGTGGTAACGCCGGCAACGGATGCATGTGCTCTGTGGGAGGACCCAAACGCATCACACACGTATACATCTGCGAGATCCGCCAACTCTTTGCTGAACGCCTCGCTGTTTTTGGTTTCCTCCGCACCGCGGAAACGTGTATTCTGAAGTAATACTACATCGCCCTCGCCCATCGCTTCCACTGCCTTTGTGGCAGCTTCGCCTGTCACGTTGTAATCCGACACGAAAACAACCTCTTTGCCAAGCTTCTCAGAAAGTCTCTTTGCAACCGGCGCTAAGGATTCTCCCTCGTTTGGACCGTTCTTCACCTTGCCAAGATGAGAGCAGAGAATCACCTTGCCGCCGTCACCGATCAGCTTCTGGATGGTGGG
>CAJLGN010000166.1 GCA_905206195.1 uncultured Roseburia sp. | reverse complement strand
ACAATGAAAGGCGTTATCTATGAGCTGATTCCGCATGATATAGTACTCCAAAAACGAGGAGTATTTATTCTCAAACGGCTCATGCCACACGCAGATGCCGTTCATCAGGATCAAATGCTTCATATTGCGAAGCCCGTATTCCAGATCGTCTCCGCGGATAAAGATCGGCAGCGGCAGATTGTCCGGCGTCACGATCTTCATCGGGAAACAGCAGTACCACCAGGCGTTGAACTCCGTATATTCCTCCACCTCGTTATAAAGACAGGACTTGCATTTCTTCAGGTTCAAGTTATGTTTTAAGGAATTTAAGTACCCGCCATTCCATGAGGCTCCCGCCTCTACCTGGATCGCCTGCTTGTCAAGGCGCAGCATCGCGCCGCCCACAAAGGCGTCCTCGTATGCATCCTTTAGCAGTGAAAGGATTCTGTAGGTCTTTACCAGCGCCTCCGGCTCGATCACAATATCATCGTCCATCAAAAGCGCATGCGTGATCCCAAGCTCGTCGTTATGGTTCATGATCTCGATCAGATCGCGCGTAAAGCCGCCAGCCCCTCCAAGATTCCGGTTTGGATTGATATAGATATTCTCAGACGCCAGGCGCTCCCTCTCAAGAGATTTTCCATTATCAGCGATAAATACTTTGACACGTCCGTACAGCGGCGAAGCAGGATTATTTAAGATCTCCTCATTTAAAATCCTGATATTTTTTTCAACAAACGCTTCTCTTTTAAAGGTACAGATCGCGATCCCTATTTTTACATCACGGACGCTCTCCTGCGCAACGTCGGTAGTGTATGTGCCGCCGTAGAAGCACGCCCCGTCAGAGAGCGCCTCCAGACGGAAGGTATACATCCCTTTCTTGTCTCCAAAAGTATAAGCAAATTCAAAGTCACCTCTGCCGTCGCTTTCCACAACCGTCTCAGCGATCACCTTTGTCAGGACATCCTTGTGAATCTGTTCCTTGCCAAGCAGCGTCACCTTAAATTTTCCAGACAGACACAGCTTGAGAGCCAATTGCTCCAATACTGTATACTTCATCCATTTCTCAATCGAAAATCCATTAAAATATGTGTCGAAGGTCACAACTGCATGCTTACGAAAGGTAATTCTTTTTTTGTCTCCGCGATATTCGGTTTTCTTTCCCAACCGGAAATATAGCTCTGTTTCCGTGCACCTTCCCACCTCCGGGAATAAAATCTTCTGAATATCCATACTTAACTCCTCTCCTAGCTATTTCAGCTCGCTCTCACACATCTGCAGCGCCGCCGCAATGACCTTATCCATGTCATAATATTTATATCCGCCAAGACGTCCGCCAAAAATAACCTTCTGCTCTTTCTTCGCCAGGTCCTCATATTTTTTATAAAGCTCGTTGTTCTTCTCATTATTCACCGGATAGTAGGGCTCATCTCCCTTTTCCCATTCCTTTGAGTACTCTCTGGAGATCACAGTTGTCGGCTGCTTGCCAAATTCAAAATGCTTATGCTCGATGATCCTTGTGTACGGCACCTCGCGCTCTGTATAATTAACCACAGCATTTCCCTGATAATTCTCGCAGTCCAACTCCTCTGTCTCAAAGCGAACCGTCCGATACTCCAGCACACCAAGACGGAAATCATAAAACTCATCAATCATACCGGTAAATATCGTCTTTGGCGCTATATTTTCATGTTCCTTGATAAACGCAAAGTAATCCGTATCTAACAGCACATCAATACCGTCCAGCATCTTTTCCACGATTGCGGTATAACCACCGATCGGGATACCCTGATACCTGTCGTTGAAATAATTGTTATCATAGATAAAGCGGAGCGGAAGCCTTTGAATGATAAAGGATGGCAGCTCCTTGCAGTCGCGTCCCCACTGCTTTTCCGTGTAGCCCTTGATCAGCTTTTCGTACACGTCCGTGCCGACAAGCGACAGCGCCTGCTCCTCCAGATTTTTCGGCTCTGTGATATGAAGCTTCTCAATCTGGTCCTTAATCTTCTTCTGTGCCTCCTCCGGTGTCCGAATCCCCCACATCCTGCTGAATGTATTCATGTTAAATGGCAAATTATATAACTCATCCTTATAGACTGCCACCGGCGAGTTAATGTAATGATTAAATTCCGCAAACTGATTTACATAATCCCATATTTTCCTATCGGAGGTATGAAAAATATGCGCGCCATATTTATGCACATTGATCCCCTGCACATTCTCACAATATACATTTCCTGCAATGTGTGGCCGCTTGTCGATCACAAGACAACTCTTGCCTTTTTTCTTTGCCTCATGCGCAAAGACAGCTCCGTAGAGTCCTGCCCCAACCACCAGATAATCATAACTTGTTTTCATTTTGACGTCCTCCTAACTCTAAATATCTGCTCCAAAATGCCTCCGAGCCAAGTTCCTGCTTGTGTGCACAATATTCCTTTACAACAGGCTTGTAACACTTTTTCAGTTCCATATAAATCCTAAAAACTGCTCCCGCAAGGGAAAACAGTTCTCCTATCTCTTTTCCTGTATAAAATCCCAGCTTTGTATCCGGGTCATAAATCCAAACTCGCTTTCTGCGGTAGCACGCATGGGGACTTTCCCCTGCCATCACAGGCGTTGGAACGGCATCTTTCTTTGCCGGAAGCAGCCATCCATTCAGCGAAAGTAGTTTCTTCCGGTCGATCTGACTGGAATTATTTCTTCCAGACAAAAGTTCCTCGAGTCTGTCTTTTGGATTTTCCTCCCATTGTCCCTCATAACCCTCACAGTAGCGATAGCCCGCTCCGATAATCTCCTGATGGAGCTGCTCGGCGTCCTGCCCCATGAGCCACTCCGGTCCTCTTAAAAAGTCCCTTACGGCACGCACAATCAGTCTGATGTCACGGTAGCGGTAGCGAAACAGGTTCGTGAGCATTCGTCTGACTATCATGCGAACCGCACTGCTGCCGCTCTCATCCTGCCCGTACAGCGCATTTACGATCAGCGCATTGCGAACGTCGTAATACTCATTCGCTGACGGGCGCTTATTCTCAAACGCCGCGTGCCAGACGCAGATTCCATTCATTCTGATAATCTCCGTACCACAGCGCAGTCCGTACTCAACATCGTCGTTGTGAAGAAATAACGGCAGCGGCAATCCCGCTTTTTCTATCACATGCATTGGAATACAACAATACCACCATGCATTGTAATCCGCCTTGTCAAAAGCCTCATTTTTTATGACTGCTTCCGGCTCCCGCAAATCCACCCACGTGTGAAGCGAAGTGATGCGCCCTGCCCGGTAGCAGCCGCCCGATTCCTGCTGCACAAAGCCATAATCAAGCCGCAGCATCGCGCCGCCGAGCATCGCACCCCGATACGCCGGCTTTAACAGGCTAAGAAATACATAGGTCCGCTCAAGCGCAGATGGCTGTATCTGTACATCGTCATCCATCAGAAGTATATGCGTGAATTTTCCATGCCTTTTTGCCTCCAGAATGCCTCTTGTGAAGCCTGCAGCTCCCCCTGCATTTTTATTTGGATAAACACATAGTCCCTCCCACGTTTTCTCCGGCGCAATCGACCTTCCATTATCTGCGACAATCGTGTGCAGCTTATGATACAGAACAGAATCCCGATTCTCCCACAGTTTTTGATAGATCAAATCCAAATTCCGGTACAGATACCGCTCTCTTTTATACGTGCAGATTGCGACCGCCAATGCAATCTCCTGTTCTGGATTCTGCTCTGTTGCATATTCCCCGCTATAAAAGAAAGCGTCGCTTTCCTCTACCGTCTTAAATTCTGCGTACAGGATTCCTCTCTCGCACCGCTCTATTGGAATTTCCATCCGGCGCAATGATCTTTGCCCCTCCGCTGCGGCGAGAGAGACGAGGCACATTTTTTCCATCGCTCCATCATCTTTCTCCCACGCATTCCAGATTTCCAGCAAAAAGCTGCCCTCCGCCTCAAAGCAGAACGCCAACTGTTTTAATTCTGTATAGTATTTCCATTTTTCAATTGAAACTGCATTAAAATAAGTATCAAAGCGGATAAAACCGGGATAACTGATATGGATTCCCCCCGTTTCCAGCGCTCTTAAACCACTCCCTGCCCCGTGCAGATACAGCTTCTCCAGGTCCGCTTCCCCACTCCCGGGAAATTCAATCTTTTGAATCTGCATCCCGCCTATGCTCCTTTGATATATGCCTCCGTTACCATGTGCACATCACCGCTCATTTTCATAACACCCTTATCCAGCCACGCCGCATGGTCGCACAGATTTAAAATATCCTCCATTGAATGTGAAACCAAAAGCAGCGTCGTTCCAGACGAGAGCATCTCCTCCATACGCGCATTGCACTTTTCCCGGAACTTAAAATCCCCTACAGATAGAACTTCATCTACGATCAATATGTCGGGTCTTACCATCGTCGCAATGGAAAACCCAATTCTCGCCTGCATGCCGGAGGAATAATTCTTGATCGGTACGTCCAAAAAATCCCAAAGCCCCGCGAACTCTACAATCTCATCGAAATGCTCATCCATAAACTTTCTGGAGTGCCCAAGCAATGTTCCGTTTAATGTGCGGCACCCGCTTTTGTGTTATTCGGCAGCTTTGGGGTCAGGCGCGAACAAA
>CAJLGN010000165.1 GCA_905206195.1 uncultured Roseburia sp. | reverse complement strand
GGACGCTTCTTGCCCGCCTGGTTGGCGAGGCGATCCGCACCTTCTCCTCGCCGCTTGACAATCCTTACCTGACGGCGCTTGCGCCGAACGACCCACTGCCATTCGGAAGCCTGCAGATGATAAAACTTTACCTTGAGGAACTTTTGCTTCTGTTCGTCCGGCGGGAAACGGTGACGGCGCATAGCGCCAATCCCATGGAGTATTTTGAAGCGCCAAACGCCCCAAAAAAATCCGTCCGCCAGAAAAATGACCAGCAGCTTTACGACCGGCTGATCGATTACCTCCACCAAAACATTAACCGCCGCCTCACCATCGAACAGATCTGCCAGGATCTTCTGGTGAGCAGCTCACAGATCCAGAAACTTTTTGCAGCGCGGGGCAGCTGCGGCATTATAAGTTATTTTTCAAAAATGAAAATCAACGCCGCCAAACAATATATCCGGGCGGATGATAGAAACTTCACACAAATTGCGGAACTGCTCGGTTACACGTCAGTGCATTATTTTTCCAGGCAATTCAAAAAAATCACTGGCATGACACCATCCGAGTACGCCTACTCGGTGAAAGCAAAAACGGACGGTGGAATCTCCTGATTCCGCCGCCCGACCGCCAGCTACTATATTTTCGTTCGCATCCTCACTGCTCCATCTGCCGCCCCAGGAAACCTGCCGCGGCAGCCACCAGCTTACTCTCCGCCTCCCCCATCTTCTCCCGCTCATCCTTGGAGCAGAGGACGACAGCGCCGATGGCATCCCCCTCGCATATGATTGTGCCAATCGCCTGCTGCGAATAATCCCCCGCATCGTCCAACGTGACCCGGACAAACGATGCGTCGCCCTTCGAGGCCAGAAAGTTTTTCCTTGCCCCAATCGCATCCTCCATCTGACTGCTGATCGGCTTTCCCTCAAATTCTTTCTTTCCACCTCCCGATGCCGCCACTACATGGTCACAGTCCGTGATCAGCACAAGATGCCCGGTGGTCTGCGCGAGACTCTCTGAATACTCTCCGGCGAACTGACTGAGCTCCCCGATCGGAGAATACTTTTTCAGTATAATCTCACCCTCCCGGTCTGTGAATATCTCAAGGGGATCTCCCTCCCTGATTCGCAATGTCCGCCTGATCTCCTTCGGCACGACAATCCGTCCCAAATCATCTATTCTACGCACAATTCCCGTCGCTTTCATATATAAAGTCTCTCCTTTTTACGAATTTTGCTGTAATTGTAGTATCTGTAAAAAAAGAGAGAATATACCAGAATGTCACGCTTTAATTTCTGATTCGGTACAATTCAAAGAAATGCTTTTACTTCCGCGGGCGTTTTTGCAAACTGTGACGCCCCATTCTCCCGCAGAAACGCCTCATCCCGAAAGCCCCACAACACGGAAATACAGGGCAGTCCCGCATTTTTCGCAGTCATCACATCCACTTCAGAATCCCCCACATAGACGGCAGTTTCCTTTGGCATATGTAATTTGGCGAGCGCCGCGTACACCGCATCCGGCGCCGGCTTTTTCATCACGCCCTCCCGCTCTCCGATGGCAACTTTTATGATACCCTCAAAATAAATCTCAGAGAGCTCCCGCACCGCTGCATCCGGCTTGTTCGACACAATGGCGAGCGCATATCCCTCCTCCTTCAGTTCCCGAAGCAGGGGCAAAATTCCGTCGTAAGCTCCCGTCTTATCGTTGCAGTGCACCCCGTAATACTCCTTAAATTTCGCAAAAGCCTCCTCGAACGCTGGATTTGCGAAGCCGTCCGGCACAGCGAGCTCCATCAGCCGCCGCACACCCTTCCCGACAAATCGTCGCACCTCCCCCATCGTCCGCTCCGGCATATCCATACTGTGCAGGGCATAATTGACTGCATCCTTAAGATCCTCAAGTGTATTCAGAAGCGTCCCATCCAAATCAAATATAATTGTCCGATATTTTTTCATATCTCCTCCTTCACACTTTGGCCTAAAACGTCTATATCCTTTTTGTATGGATTTGTTCTTTTTTATTGTTTTACTTTTGCTGGATATTTTACCCCCATCAGTCATTTGATATAAGGAAAAAACACCTCGCTCCTTCCCTTTTTGTCAAACATATTATTGTACTGGAGGATCTCATAATCTCTGAGCCACTCGGCCTCCTCGCCCACAGCATCCGCAAGATGCCGGAAGCCTCCCGCCGTCTTCGAATAATAGCCCCGGGAGTTGACCGCCGGCACCACCTCCATCAAATCCATAAGAAAACGGTTGTACGCAGGCAGCGTGAGCCCTGCGCGCTCCAGCGCCATTGAGGCGAGGAAGTTGAGGCTTGTGATCTCCGTCTCCGCCGCCTCACTCTCATAATTCGTCCAGATAAAAAACGGCACCTTATAGAGCGCCTCAAGCTCATCCACCGTGAGACCGGAGAGCCCTTTCCCGTTTAAATACGGATAAAAGCTTGAGGACAGGCTGGGCTGATGGTCGCCAAAGAACACGATCTCCACCGGCTCCTCCACATTTTCAAAATAAGAGATCAGGTATTCCAGCGCCTTATCGCTCTCATGCACGAGCGACAGATATTGATCCACGTCCGGGTAATTGAGCCCCAGCAAGCGTACCTCCTCGTTAAAATTGTTATATTTCTCCGTGTAGCCGCCGTGGTTCTGCATCGAAATACTCATGATAAACAGATCCTCGTTCGCCGCCCGACTCTCGTACCGCTCTATAATGCTCTCGTATAGCTCCTGGTCCGTGACATATTCCCGCAGAATCTTCGTCTGGTCGAAATCATCGATAAAGTGCATCTCATCAAAACCCAGATTCGGGTACACCGCATTGCGGCTCCACCCCGTCTCATAATAAGGGTGCATCGCCACGCAAGTGTAGCCATAATTTTTGAGATTCGAGACGATGGATGTCGGCGTGTCTGTGATGTATTGCTGATACACCACCGAGCCGCTCGGCAGAAATGCCATCGAATTGCCCGTCATAAACTCCCACTCCGAATTCGGCGTCTTTGCCCCAAAAACAGAGGAGAGGGCATATCCCTTGACTGTGTTGTCCACAAGAGAATCGTAGAAGGGTGTCACGTCCATATTCGCAGTATAATCTCCGATCGCACCAAGTTCGGCGTAGGATTCACTCATGACCACGATGATCGTCGGCTGTTTCCCCGGCGCCAAGACCTCACTGCCGTTCCCAGCTGTCTCCCCGGCGCTCTGTGCCGCCTCCCCCGCGCCAAAATCCCCCTCATCGGTCCTGTATTTCTCCTCAAACGCGGACACCGCCTCCGTGGAATAGCCCTCCGGTTCCCCGATAAAGCTGTCCCGGACGCTCAAGACAAAATTTAAAATGTAACCGTTGCGGTAGCTGCCCTTCTGCTCCCATGTCTCCGTCACAGTAAGCGCTGTCTTCTGACCGACATAAACGCCGCAGAGCACCGCAAGCGACAGACAGACGGCAGCGTGCGGTATATACTTTTTCACGGGGACGCAAAACTTCCGCATGAGCGCTATGTAGAGTGTCGAGATCAGGATTGCATAGCCCGCCCGCACATCCAGGACAAACTCATAATTCCCCGCCACGGAGAGCCCCGTCTGAATCGATTTCAGATCACTGAAAATAAATTCATTGCCCCGGAACAGGTACACGAAATAATTGATCCCCGCCATCAGAAGCAAAAAAATGTGAGAAATGACACAGCTTAGCCCCGCACTTCGCGCAAACGCCTGCACAGTCAAAAACACTGCCAGACAGCAGAGCACATTCAAAAACATCTTATCCTCCGAGATCTTGGCTCGAAGGTCCGCGTCCAACAGAAGATACTGTATGTGGTGCGCGGTAAAGACACTGCCCCCGCCCAGCAAAAGCCCCGTCCACAGCCACGGCAGCTTTTCACCCAGCGCAATCTTCAGACTTTTTATCAAAAAGTAACACGCTCCAAATCCGAGCAGTGCATACACGGAAAAACCAATTTTAAAAAACAAAGCTGCCGCCAGCGTCAGCGCGACCGCCAACCTTCCGACATTTCCCTTCTCAAAATATAATCTTACTTTCATAATTCCCCGTTCTATCGCCATTTTTTTACCACATAAAATTGTATCAGTTCACAAAAATTTGTCAATTTTGTAACACTTAAAGTTTTCTTAAATTTGCTTTTTTCTGCACCTGTCCCGCGCTTGTTTTTTCCCCAAAATTGTATTATTGTAAGAATATAGAATATGCGACACCAAACACTTTTATCAGAAAGCAGGAACAGCAATCATGAAACAGCCCAACATCCTTCTCATCATGACCGACCAGCTCCGTTTTGATTGTCTCGGTTACGCCGGTCATCCCGACGTTAAAACACCCTATCTGGACACACTCGCCTCGAAGGGCGTGTCCTTTGATCACGCCTACAGCGCCTGCCCCAGCTGCATTGCCGCCCGCGCGGCGCTCCACACAGGAATGGCGCAGGAGCGCCACGGGCGCCTTGGGTACGAGGATAACGTGCCCTGGAACTATCCACACACCCTGGCAGGAGAACTCTCAGACGCGGGGTATTATACACAGTGCGTCGGCAAAATGCATACCAGCAGTTGCCAGCGCTGTGAATCCGATAGCAAGTGCCGAAAGTCCTGTGCCA
>CAJLGN010000164.1 GCA_905206195.1 uncultured Roseburia sp. | reverse complement strand
TATATTATGGAAAAGTTTAGTACAGCTATGAAGAGCTTAAACAAGCAATTATCAAATACATTGATTACACAGGGTATATTTGCGGAAGTGCCACTTATGCCGGGCGAGATCGCTCCAGACGATAAAGCCGATTCCGCCAATCAAGATCAGTCCGCAGAGTGTAAAACTGACGATGGGATCGTCGTAGTAGGCGGTGAAGGACGAAAACTGTTCGTAGCGCCCCATCAGGTCAAAGCCCGCGTTGCAGAAGGCGGAAATTGAGTGAAAAATGCTGTAATAAAGGCTCTGTCCAAGTCCCATCCGCGGATAAAATCGAGTGAAGAGGAGCAGAGCGCCGACACCCTCAAAAAGAAGGCTGCCTTTTAGCACCAGGCGGATCAACCGAACCACGCCGCCGATATCCAGCACATTGAAGCTCTCCTTGATCCAGCCGCGCTCTTTTAGACCAATTTTGCGGCGGAGCATAAGGGAGACGGCAGTTCCCATCGTGATAAAGCCCAATCCTCCAATCTGGATGAGGAGCAGCAGTACGAGCTGCCCGAAAGTGGACCAGTGCGTGTAGGTGTCCTCCAGAATCAGGCCGGTTACACAAGAAGCGCTGGTTGCGGTGAAAAGGGCTGTCATAAACGGCGTACTCGTCCCGCTTTTGGATGAGACGGGCAACATCAGCAGGAATGTCCCCATCATGATCAGCAGGAAAAACCCGATGGCGATCAGCTGCATGCCAGACAATTTTTTAAAATTTTTCAGAAACATAAGAAATCGTAAGCCTCCAAAGCAAAGCCGGTAAAAAATATATTTAGATATATCATCACCGAAATTTCTGGTTGTGAAACGTATATCAAAATATTATAATATGATTGAAGTCTTTTGTACATAGAATAAATTTCCGGAATGGAATCTTAACAATTTACGAGGTGAAATATGCAGATTTTGATAGTGTGGCTTATCGTCATCGGAGGGATATGTTACAGTGAGTGGAAGAAAGCGCAGAAGAAAAAGCTCGGCGGGAGCACAGCGAGACCAAATGGTCAGCGAGTTCAAAGCCGTGGGTATACGCGGGCACAGAACGCGGGGGGAGCAAACCGCCAGGTGCAGCAGAATCAGTCGTATCGCCCGGGGAATCCGGAGTTTACCAGGATGCAGGAACAGAGCCGCGCGGCGATGGCGAGAAAGCAGCAGGAATTGAAAAATCGATTGCTACAGCGCTACGGAACTGCATCTTCCAGCAGAGGGCAAGCAAGCCGAAGCGTGGGAGGGCAGAACATCCAGCCAAGCCGCGTGCAGCGGACGGATGATATCCTGAGCCGCGCGACTGCGAACGTCAGGGAGAACGAGGCGAACCAGCTTGTATCTGAGATGAATGAGAGCGCGATGCAGGGGCGGATGATGCGGGATGCCCGCATGCTGGCAAACGCGATTGACATCAATGAGGAGAGCGCGCTGATGCGCCAGGTCAATGATCTGATCGTCATGGGCTATCAGGCGGATTTGACTTTTTCGCGTGATTTTGTCGCTGAGGGCGTGGAAATGCTAAACAGCTATGAGCTATAGGGCATGCCTCGGTGAGAGCAGGGTGCGGGGGATGGCGGACACAGGAAGGGAGTTAAATGAATAGAATACCGGCGAGCGGTGAACTTTACCGCCATTTTAAAGATAAATTGTACCAGATCGTCGCGGTGGCGACACATTCCGAGACGGGGGAGAAGTTGGTCATTTACCAGGCACTGTACGGGGACTACCGCGTGTATGCCAGACCGCTTGCAATGTTCGGCAGCGAGGTGGACCACGTAAAATACCCGGAGGTGAAGCAGCGATACCGCTTTGAGCGGGTGCGGGCAGCGACAGGGGAGAGTTTGCAGACCTGGCAGCCGCTGGAAGGGGAGCAGAGCCCGGCGCAGGCGGCTGAGGTGGGAGGTATCCCGGTGGCGGAGCAGGGGCTGCCGGGGACGGCGGATGACGCTGTTGGAGAGACGGTGGATCCTGGGCTTCTCGCATTTTTGGACGCGGAGAGTATGGAGGAGAAATACGACATCATACGCATGATGCGCAGTGAGATGACAGATCGGCTGATCAACAGTTTTGCTGTCTCTTTGGATGTGGTGATCCCGGAGGGTAGTACAGATGAGCGCTACGAGGCACTGAAGAATTGCGTGCGCACCAGAATGCGCTATGAGGGGGACCGGTTGCGGTAATGAAAGAACAGATGGAAGCGATCAGGCGGATTGCAAAGGCAGCTCCCGGCAGGATCATTATCAGCAAGCCGTCGGACAGGGCGGCGTCCTACCGCAGGATTGTGGTTGAGAAGAAGGAATCTTATTATCAGGCGGCATCGTATACAGAAAAGCAGGTATTCCACGAGAACATTCAGCTGGAGGCCCTGGGGAGATATCTCGCTGACACTGTTTGCGGCCGCTATTTGCAGATAAATGCGTGGGACGACAAAAACGAATATATATTGCTGGTTTCCAAGAAGGGGAAGGCGACCTTTCAGACAAAAAAAGTGGCGGAGCAAGGGGAGAGATCGCAGCGTGTGAGTGGGCACAATCGGAAAAAGAAGTACATCCTGGACGAGGGAACCGTGATTGCGCCGCTTGTGGACATGGGGATTTTTACTGCGGAAGGCAAGGTTGTAAAGTCCATGTACGATAAATTCCGGCAGATCAACCGATTTTTGGAGATCATCGAGGACGGTGTCCGGGGCGATTCCGGAGAGCAACTCAATATCATTGATTTTGGCTGCGGCAAATCGTATCTCACCTTTATTCTGTATTACTATTTTACAGAGGTTAAAAAGCGCCAAGTGCGGATTGTGGGACTCGATTTGAAGGAGGACGTCATCAAAAACTGCAACGCGGCCGCGGAGAAATACGGTTACCGGAACCTGCACTTTGAGATCGGGGACATCGAAGGCTACCAGGCGAAGTTTCCGGTGGACATGGTGGTGACGCTCCATGCCTGCGACACCGCGACAGACTATGCTCTGTTCCATGCCGTCCGCTGGAATGCGCGGATGATCTTCTCGGTTCCATGCTGTCAGCATGAGCTAAACCGACAGATACAGACGAAGGATTACGCCCTGATGACGCGTTACGGTATTGTCAAAGAGCGGTTTTCTGCCCTGGCGACAGATGCCATCCGCGCCAATCTGCTGGAGTACTGCGGCTATAAGACACAGCTTTTGGAGTTCATCGACTTTGCGCACACGCCCAAAAATATTTTAATCCGCGCTGTCCAAAAAGGAAATGCGCAGGAATACGGCAAAGATGCCCGGCGAAAAGAAATCGTTCCGCTCGCCGTGCGGAAGAACTACCTGCGGGAGGTGGAGCAGATGATGGGGGAGTTTCATTTTGAGCCGACGCTGTACCGGCTGCTGCGGGAGTCCGGGAGGCTATAGCCGCCGACTCAGGTTACTGTTGTGGTAGGCGGTGGAGAAGGTCACATCATCCCCGAACCATTCTGGCGGGACAAAAGAATTGGCATCCGCCTCAGTCTCAAATTCTACCTCGGCCAGAACGAGCGGTGCAAGGTCGCCCTCGAAGAGATCAAGCTCGATGGTATATCGCTCTGCGTGGGGAATCAGATAGCGGCGCTTTTGGATGAGCCTGCCATCGATTTTTTCTTTGAGATGTAAAAAGGACGGCTCATTCAGCGGGAGATTGTGTTCTTCCCGGACCATGAGCCCCCTGCCTTTGTAGGTCAGCGTGTAAGTGTCGTCGCTGCGCCGGATGCGGATGACCGGGTCGGTGTTCAGATAACCCTGCTCGAGATATTTGGATGGATATCGCTCCAGATGTGCAGGTAATTGTTTCACGAGGTATTTACGTTCGATTTCCATGCTTGGCTTCCTTTCGTGTGGCACATAAATTGTTGTTCAAATATATGATTTTATTTTACCACGAAGCGGAGGGAAAAACGATAGAAAACACAGGAAAAGCAGAAAAACACACAACAAAAAAAGAAGGAGATAAGGAGAAATTTTTATGAGCAAAATCGGAGTTTTTATGGCGGACGGATGTGAGGAGATCGAGGGGCTTGCGGTGGTGGATGTCGCTCGCCGCGCGAAGTTTGAGATTGTGATGATTTCAATCACAGGAAAAAAAGAGGTGCGGGGATCTCACGATATTGTGTTTACAGCGGATGCACTCGCGTCCGAGGTGGACTATGGCACTCTGGACGCAATTGTGTTGCCGGGCGGTATGCCGGGGACAAAACATCTCGGGGAGGATCGCACGGTGAGTGAGATCATCCGAACGTTTGCGGCGGAGGGAAAGTTGGTCTGCGCCATCTGCGCTGCACCAAGCGTGCTCGGGGCAGCAGGGCTTCTGAGAGGGAGGAGAGCGACTTGCCATCCGGGATTTGAGGATAAACTCGTGGGTGCGGATATCCGCGAGGAGGAAGTGGTTGTGGACGGTAATATCATCACCAGCCGTGGCATGGGGACGGCGATTCCGTTCGCGCTGGAAATTGTTCGGTATTTTGCCGACGATGCGGCGGTCGATGAGATTCAAAAAGGACTTGTGTACCGAGCGTGACTCCATGGGGACGGAGTGTGTGAAACTTTTTCTGTAAATAGCTAATAACAGCAAGGTCTTCTATGG
>CAJLGN010000163.1 GCA_905206195.1 uncultured Roseburia sp. | reverse complement strand
GCCAAAGCGTTTGGTGTGTCTGTTCGGCTGCGGGGGAAACCGTTCAAAATCAAGGCGTTACGAGATGGGGGAGGTTTCTTCGCGCCTGGCGGATCTGACGGTTGTGACCTCCGATAATCCGCGCTTTGAGGACCCGATGGATATTATCAGAGATATCCTTTGCGGCGTCGAGAAGGCGGACGGGACATACGTGACGATTCCCGACCGCAGGGATGCGATCGCTTACTGTATGGAGCACGCTGCGGACGGAGACGTGATTGTTCTTGCAGGGAAAGGCCATGAAGATTACCAGGAGATCAAAGGGGTGAAATATCACATGGATGAGCGGGAGCTCATCGCAGATATTTTGAGGGAGCACCCGGAGTATGCAAAGTAGTGGAAAAGGAGAATTTGAATGACTGTTTTTAAGGGTGCGGGAGTCGCGTTGGTCACTCCATTTTGCGAGGACGAGAGCATCAACTATGAGGTGCTGGAACAGATGGTTGAAGAACAGATCGCAGGCCATACCGATGCGATCATCGTGTGTGGGACAACCGGGGAGCCCGCCACGATGACGGAGGAGGAGAAGCTTTCCTGCATCGGCTTTGTCGTGGAGAAGGTGAATCATCGGATTCCAGTCATAGCAGGAACCGGCTGCAACTGTACACGAACCGCCATTGATATGGCGAAAAAGGCGGAAGCGCTCGGCGTGGATGCCCTGCTGATCGTGACGCCGTACTACAACAAGGCGACGCAGGAGGGGCTGTACCTCCACTACAAAGCGATTGCGGAGGCGGTATCGATTCCGATCATCATGTACAATGTGCCATCCCGGACGGGCTGCAATATCCTTCCGGAGACCGCCGCGCGCATCGGTAGAGATCTGCCAAATGTAGTTGGAATCAAGGAGGCGAGCGGGAATATCGCGCAGGTCGCGGAGCTCGCCGCACAGTGCAAAGGACAGCTTGCTATCTATTCCGGAAATGATGAGGAGGTGATTCCGGTTCTTGCGCTCGGTGGGATTGGCGTGATCTCGGTGCTCTCCAATATTGCACCGTGTGATGTGCATGACATGGTCATGGAGTATCTGGATGGGGACACAGAGAGCGCGCGCGAACTGCAGCTGTCCTACATACCGCTTGTCAAAGCACTGTTTTGTGAGGTAAGCCCGGTGCCGGTGAAGGCGGCGCTGCACCTTCTGGGCAAGGATAGCGGGAGGCTGCGCCTTCCGCTCACAGAGCTTTCCGGGGACAAAAAATTACAGTTACAGCGTATTCTGGACGAGTATCCGCCAAAGTAGAAAAGGAGAAATTAAGCATGGAACAGTTAGAGGTACTAAAGAGTTATTTGAGAGAAAAAGAAAAGCTTGCCGTGGCATTTTCCGGGGGTGTGGATTCCACATTTCTGCTGAAGGTGGCACACGATGTTCTGGGGGACAATGTGATTGCGGTGACAGTGAAGTCGCGATCTTTTCCGGAGCGGGAGTGCCGTGAGTCTGAGGCGTTCTGTAAAGCGGAGGGAATCCGGCAGATTGTGATTCACGTGGATGAATTGGAGATTGAAGGGTTTGCGCAGAACCCGCCAAACCGCTGCTATATCTGTAAGACGCAGTTGTTTGGAAAAATTATGGAGACTGCGAAGGAGCAGGGGATGTCATACGTGGCGGAGGCGTCAAACCTGGATGATGACGGGGACTATCGGCCGGGAATGCAGGCGGTGGAAGAGCTGGGTGCGCTAAGTCCGCTGCGCGTTGCGGGATTTGACAAAAAGACGATCCGAAAGGTGTCAAAGGAACTTGGGCTTTTGACGTGGGATAAACCGTCGTATGCATGTCTCTCCACGCGCTTTGTCTACGGGGAGGAGATCACGGCGGAGAAGCTTCAGATGATTGAGCAGGTGGAGCAGTTTTTGATTGATGCGGGATTCGCGCAGATGCGCGTGCGCATCCACGGGGACATTGCCCGGATTGAGATCGAGCAGAAAGATTTTGCGAAGATGTTTGAAGATTCGTTTCATCTGCGTGTCAATGAGCGGTTCAAGGAGATCGGATTTTCCTATGTCTCCCTGGATCTTGGCGGATACCGGACGGGAAGCATGAACGATAAGATTGTAAAGTCATAAGATAAAAAACAAAGGGGCTGTCACAAAATGCAAATTTCATCTGCGGCTTCTGTGTGGTTTCTATAAGAAATATCCGGGCTTAAATGTAACTTGGGCGAATTTTTATAGAAACAGTGCAGAAATTGTAGGTTGGGATAGTATTTTGTGGCAGTCCTTTTTGTGGTACAGGAGTTACCCGACGGTGGGCAGAAGTTTCAAAAATTCCTCCGTGGCCTGGGCCATGGGAAGTGTGGGGTTGATCGCCGCGATCATCTGTCTGGACGGCAGATTCTCCTTTGTTTTTACGATAAATAGCTCCTTTGACTCGCGGCTTAGGCAGTAATCGGGGAGGAAAGCGATGCCAAGCCCGATGCGCGCGAGATCAATCAAAAGATCGTTGCTGCTGAGCTCAATTTGCGGAATCAGCTCCAACTGATGTTGCAAAAACAGATTGTGGAGAAATTCGCTGGTGGTACTTTTGCGGTCCAGCATCAGGATTGGGTACTGCTTTAATTCCTCAAAGGGAATTTCCTGTTGTTTGAGATTGAAATACGCGGGGTTGGCGATAAAAACATCTGTGAAGTTGCACACGGTCTTCTGGATGTAGGAATGGTTTAAGTTGGAGTTTGGGAAGTTCGTCACGATCACATCGACTTTTCCCTGCTCGAGGAGTTCGACGCAGCATAGGGAAGTCGCGTTGGTCACTTTGATCGGAACGTTCGGAAACTTTTTGTGGAACTGTTTGAAATAAGGAACGAGAAAGTAGCGGCAGATGGTGTCGCTCGCGCCGATGTGGAGCTGGCCAAGCCCCAGACTTCCGGAATCCAAAAGCTGGCTTTCGCCGCGCTGGATTAAGTTCATGGCTGGCTCGATGTGCTTTAGCAGCACTTTGCCAGCCGGGGTCAGCTGCACTTTTTTCGTGCTGCGAATAAAAAGTGATTGCTCCAATTTTTTCTCCAGAGTTTTGATGGACTGGCTGACCGCTGACTGGGAGATGTAGAGCTGCTTGCTCGCGTCGGAAAAGCTCAGGGATGTTGCGACATAGTAAAACACCTTGTATAATTCATAATTGATATCCATGGTTCCTCGTTTCTGCGGATTGTGCCGCGATGTCTGCGTGAAGTATGGCAAATGTATCGGTCCGTATTGCGATTTTTTAAAATAATCTAGTATAATTATAAGATACACTTATAATTGTGTCAAATGGAACTTATGAAAAGTAAATTTTGGATGGGGTGCTTGGGAAATGGGGAGGATATAATATATTAATATAATTAATAAATAATATTAAATATATTGATTATATTAATCTAATGATTCATGGTAAACTGTAGACATAGTGGCAAGCCGCGGGAACACTGGGGCTTGCAATCGAGCAAAATATCTGAAAACAGCTGGATTCCGGGAGGGGCAGTGCCCGCGGGATTCACAGAGATGGAGGAAAAATTATGAGTGGCGTAAGGCGTGTCTATGTCGAGAAAAAGCCGGATTTTGCAGTCAGGGCAAAAGAACTTCAGTCTGAGATCAAAAGCTATCTTGGAGTGGAGAGCGTGACAGAGGTTCGTGTGTTGATTCGTTACGATATTGAAAATATTTCCGAAGAGACCTATAAAAGAGCGCTTGGCACTGTTTTTTCCGAGCCGCCGGTGGATGATATTTACGAGGAGTATTTTGACGGGAGCGGGGCGAAGACTTTTTCTGTGGAGTTCCTTCCGGGACAGTTTGACCAGAGGGCAGATTCTGCAGAGCAGTGCGTGAAGTTGCTGAACGAGGAGGAGGAGCCGGTGATCCGCACGGCTGTGACTTATGTCATTGGTGGGGCGATTACGGACGAGCAGTTTTCCGCAATTAAAAAGCACTGTATCAATCCGGTGGATTCGAGAGAGACGGGATCGGAGAGGCCTGAGACTTTAGTGCAGACATTTCAGGAGCCGGAAGATGTCATGATTTTTGAGAATATGCCTGGATGCGAGGATTTTATTGACATGTCGCAGGACGCGTTAAAGGAACTGTATGATTCTCTAAATCTGGCCATGACATTTTGGGATTTTTTACATATTCAGAATTATTTCGCAAAAGAGGAGCTGCGCAATCCGTCCATGACGGAGGTTCGCGTGCTGGATACCTACTGGTCTGATCACTGCCGTCACACTACATTTTCCACCGAGCTAAAGGATGTGGCGTTCGACGAGGGCTACTACCGCGCGCCGATGGAGGAGACTTACCAGGATTATCTCAATACACACAAAAATCTTTACGCGGGGCGATCTGACAAGTTTGTCTGCCTGATGGATATCGCGTTGATGGCGATGAAGCGCCTGAAAAAAGAGGGAAAACTGCAGGATCAAGAAGCATCTGATGAAATCAACGCATGCTCCATCGTCGTCCCCATCGAGGTTGATGGTGCCACGGAGGAGTGGTTGGTTAACTTCAAAAATGAGACGCACAATCATCCGACAGAGATCGAGCCGTTCGGCGGCGCGGCAACCTGTCTTGGGGGTGCAATCCGCGATCCGCTTTCCGGGCGCACCTATGTATATCAGGCAATGCGTGTGACCGGTGCGGCTGACCCGACAGTTTCCG
>CAJLGN010000162.1 GCA_905206195.1 uncultured Roseburia sp. | reverse complement strand
CAACTATACAATATATTGTATAATGTATAGGTAGGCAATGAGGTTGGTGAGGATCAGTGAAAGCAGATGAGCTGTGGCGGAGCAGAAGAGATGCAGGGGGCGCACGCCGGGGCACATATGGGACAAAGGCAAATTTGTTTACATAGATGAAAAGGGGAGGATTCTTGGTTATGAAAATCATCAAAAGAAGCGGCAGTGAGGATGCGTTTGACATCCAGAAGATTGAGGCGGCAATCCGAAAGGCAAACGACAGCGTGATTGATTATGAAAAGCTGAGCGAGGAGAAGATTCAGACAATTCTTTTCAATGTGGAGAAGGCCTGCGAAAACATGAAGCGCTCCCCGAGCGTGGAGGAGATTCAGGATATGGTGGAGAACCAGATCATGAGTCAGCGCGCGTTCAATGTGGCCCGCAATTATATTACATACCGCTACAAGAGAGAGCTTGTCCGCAAGTCCAACTCCACGGATGAACAGATTTTAAGTCTTCTGGAGTGCAACAACGAGGAGGTCAAGCAGGAGAACTCCAACAAGAATCCGACGGTAAACAGCGTGCAGCGCGATTATATGGCGGGCGAGGTGAGCAAGGATATCACGCGGAGATTTCTACTGTCCCCGGATATCGTGGAGGCGCATGAGAACGGACTGATCCATTTTCATGACGCGGATTATTTTGCGCAGCATATGCACAACTGCTGCCTCGTCAATTTAGAGGATATGCTCCAGAATGGAACGGTTATCAGTGAGACGATGATCGATCGCCCCAAGAGCTTCTCGACCGCGTGCAACATTGCGACGCAGGCGATTGCACAGATCGCAAGCTCCCAGTACGGAGGGCAGAGCATCTCACTTTCCCACCTTGCACCGTTTGTGCAGGTCAGCCGTGAGAAGTTCCGCAAGCAGGTGAAAATAGAATTGGAGGCGACCGGAATCGAGCCCACCGATGAGATGATACATAAAATTGCGGAGCTGCGGGTGAAAGAGGAGATCAACCGCGGCGTGCAGATGATTCAGTATCAGGTTATCACCCTGATGACGACCAACGGACAGGCGCCGTTTATCACAGTGTTCATGTATCTGAGTGAAGTGCCTCAGGGGCAGCTCCGCGACGATCTCGCCGCGGTGATCGAGGAGATGCTGCACCAGAGGATCCTCGGTGTCAAAAATGAGCAGGGTGTCTACATCACCCCGGCATTCCCAAAGCTCATTTATGTGCTGGAGGAGGACAATATCCGCGAGGGCGCGAAGTACTGGTATCTGACAAGACTCGCGGCAGAGTGTACGGCAAAGAGGCTGGTGCCGGATTATATCTCGGAGAAGATCATGAAGAAGTTAAAGGATGGAAACTGTTACACCTGTATGGGATGTCGTTCCTTCCTGACCGTGGATCGCACGGAGGAGAATTATGCCAACGCCAATAATTATGTGCCGGGGAAGAAGTATTACGGCCGCTTCAATCAGGGGGTTGTGACGTTAAACCTCGTGGACACAGCCTGCTCCTCCGGTGGGGATGAGGAGAAATTCTGGCAGATTATGGACGAGCGGCTGGAGCTGTGCTACCGCGCACTGATGGCGAGACACAACCGCCTGCGTGGTACACTGTCCGACGTTGCGCCGATTCTTTGGCAGAACGGAGCGCTCGCCCGCCTGAAAAAGGGGGAGACGATCGACAGGCTGCTCTACAATGGATATTCCACGATATCGCTCGGATATGCGGGACTCTGCGAGTGCACCAGATACATGAAAGGTGTTTCCCACACTGAGCCCGCGGGGACGGAGTTTGCCCTGAAGATCATGCGCTATCTAAACGATGCGTGCGCGGGGTGGAAGGCGGAGCACAATATCGATTTCAGCCTCTATGGAACGCCGCTGGAATCCACGACCTATAAGTTTGCAAAATGCCTCCAGAAGCGCTTTGGCGTGATTTCTGGGGTCACAGATAAGAACTACATCACCAACAGTTATCACGTCCATGTGACGGAGGAGATGAACGCTTTTGACAAGCTGAAGTTCGAGGCACAGTTTCAGGAGTTATCCCCGGGCGGTGCGATCAGCTACGTGGAGGTTCCCAATATGCAGAATAATCTGGACGCAGTGCTCTCCGTCATGCAGTATATTTACGAAAATATCATGTATGCGGAGCTGAATACCAAGAGTGACTACTGTATGGACTGCGGTTACTCCGGTGAGATCCAGATTGTGACGGACAAGCACGGCAAGCTGGTCTGGGAATGCCCCAACTGTGGCAACCGCGACCAGAATAAGATGAGCGTTGCCAGAAGAACCTGTGGTTATATTGGAACCCAGTACTGGAACCAGGGAAGAACCCAGGAAATCAAAGAGCGCGTACTGCATTTATAAAAGGTGCAAGATGAGGCTGTGGCGGAGTGAATCGCCGACTTTGATTTCTAGCCTCAGTTGTACAGGAGCAGTGGAGGGAATTGTTGTTGAGAGAGGGAGCCTATGCATTATTCAGTAATTAAATACTGCGATATCGCCAACGGCACAGGCGTGCGGACAGTGCTGTTCGTCTCCGGCTGCAGGAATCACTGCAGGGATTGTTTTCAGCCGGAGACATGGTCTTTTTCGTTCGGGCAGCCCTTTACAAAGGAGGTGGAGGACGCGGTGATTGCGTCCATGGAGCCGGATTACATCAGAGGGCTGACTCTGCTCGGCGGAGATCCGTTTGAGGTGGAGAACCAGAGAGCGCTGCTCCCGTTTATGCACCGGGTAAAAAGGGAGTGCCGGGGGAAGGATGTCTGGGCGTACACAGGATATGTGTTGGAGCGCGATCTCGTCTTCGGTGGCAAATGCTATACGGGGGATACGGATGAATTTTTGTCGACAGTCGATGTGCTGGTGGACGGACCGTTTGTGACTGAACTGCGGGATATCACACTAAAGTTCAAGGGATCGAAAAACCAGCGCGTCATCGACTGCGCGCATTACGTCAAAACGGGAGAGATCGTCGAATTGATGTAAAAATAAACGGGGGCTTTAGCAGCAAGGAAATGGCGGAACTTAGCGCAAATGTGTTATTGCAGTTGCGGCAGCGTGTTGACGGCAGGATGGGCGGCGATTTCGGGAAAGATTAAGAGTATGTGGCAGAGAGGGCGCAGCGGTTGCGGCGCCTTTTTCCTATGCCTGCCATGTATCTGTGCGGTGGCCGAAAGCGCGAGTTTGACATTTTTCAGAAAAGTTTTAGACTTTAGAAGAGTGGGGGCAGACATTGATGCGTGGATCATCGCATATCATAAAAGCGTAAAGGGCGACGCGGTGGACTGCCGCGGGCAGAGAGTCGCTTTGAACTGTAGAAAAAGGGAAGCAAAAAGAAGCGAGGGAAAAAGAAGAAAACCAGGACAAGGAGAGGGGAGAACGAGATGAGGGTTATATTGGTAAATGGAAGTCCGACGGAGAAGGGGTGTACTTACACTGCGCTGTGCGAGGTGGCAGAGGCGCTGGAGAAAAACGGAATTGAGACGGAACTGTTTCAGGTGGGGGATAAACCCGTTTCCGGCTGTATTGGATGTGGAGCCTGCCTAAAGACGGGCAAATGCTTTATGGATGACGGGGTGAATGCGTTTGTGGAAAAAGCAAAGACGGCGGACGGTTTTGTGTTTGGTTCCCCGGTGCACTACGCTTCCGCGTCCGGCGCACTCACATCCTTTTTAGACCGTGCATTTTATGGAAAGAGCGGTGTATTTGCCGGAAAGCCAGGGGCGGCTATCGTCAGCTGCAGGCGGGGTGGGGCGACGGCGGCATTCGACCAGCTGAACAAATATTTTACCATCAGCGGAATGCCTGTCGTCTCATCACAGTACTGGAATCAGGTACATGGGACAATACCGGAGGAAGTGCGGTGTGACGCGGAGGGAATGCAGACCATGCGCACGCTCGGCAGCAACATGGCATGGCTTTTAAAATGTATCGAGGCGGGGAGAGAAGCCGGCATCTGCTATCCAAAGCGGGAGCCTGCCATCCGGACAAATTTCATTCGGCCACAGTGAGAGAAGACCCAGAGGATGCATTCATTTTTGATTTGTTCTTTACATAGCAGTATTCCGGTGGTATATTATATCTAATTCCGATATGGATAGTAGGAATAGATATTGGAGCAAACGATATGGATCACATATGTTTAAGTATGAGATGTAAGAAAACCATGTGTTGTCCGGATGTGATGCAACGGATGACTGTTTCTTCTCCCTCTGGTTTTGGAGCATAGATTTTATAGTTCTATGTTTTACATAAGTATCAGATCTTTTAAGAAGTGGTCTATCACAATAGGCCGCTTCTTTTTCATGTCGCTGCCCTTAAAAGTAGAGGATTATATTTCTGCAGTCCTACAGAAGGGAAATCTGTGGATACGGCAAACTCGGGAATATCTTTGAGGGCATCTGACACCGCACGGCAGATATGCACGTTTGCCATCATTTTTGTTAGACTTTTCTGTTTTATCTTCGATACTATAACTGAGAAATCTCACAATGCAAGGAGAAAAATATGAAAACAACGTCCGGGAATTCGCGATATCTCACATGTGAGTCAAACATGATCTATGCTCTGCTCATGTTGAGCGCGGGCATGATGGGTGCTTATACCTTTAACCTGAGGGGAGGCGTTTTTTGCAATGCACAGACAGCAAATTTTGTCATGATGGCGGTCATGTT
>CAJLGN010000161.1 GCA_905206195.1 uncultured Roseburia sp. | reverse complement strand
GCCGCACCACGGCGAGATCCGAGGGATGGGGATTCGCCGCGGAATCACGCTGATCGTGGGCGGCGGCTACCACGGGAAGTCGACGCTCTTAAAAGCGCTGGAACTCGGTGTGTACAATCATATCCCGGGCGATGGCAGAGAGTACGTGATCACCGACGACACCGCGATGAAGATTCGCGCGGAGGACGGCAGAAGTATTAAGAAAGTGGATATTTCCATGTTTATCAGCAATCTCCCAAACAAAAAGGACACCAAGAATTTCTGCACGGAGGATGCAAGCGGAAGCACTTCGCAGGCGGCCAATGTCGTGGAGGCGATGGAGGCTGGAACCGCAGCATTTTTGATCGACGAGGATACGAGCGCGACGAACTTTATGATTCGCGACGAGCTGATGCAGCGCGTCGTAAACCGCGAGGACGAGCCGATCACGCCGTTTATCGACCGCATTCGAGAGCTGTATGGGCAGAGTGGGATTTCGACGGTGCTCGTGGCGGGAAGCAGCGGCTCTTACTTCCACAAAGCGGACTGTATCATCCAGATGAATCAGTATGAGCCGGTGGAGATCACAGCGTTCGCAAAGGAGGAGGCGAAGCGCTTCCCGATGCCGGAGGTGACGCCGCCAAAGCAGACCAATCCGTCGTTCGCGCGCTGTGTGCGCGCGGACCGGGCGTTCCGCGAGGATGGCCGCATGAAGCTTAAGACTATGGGGCGCGATGGAATATCCGTGGGCCGCGACACGATCGATGTGCGCTATGTGGAGCAGCTTGTGGACAGTGAACAGCTCTCGGCGCTCGCCTATCTGTTAAAATATGCCGAGTGCCATGTGTTTGATGGTAGGCGCACTCTGACGCAGAGTGTGGATGTTTTGGAGAAGCTTCTCGAGGAGAAGGGATTGGCGGCGATCTGTGAGGGGAGTTACCTTCCGTGCGGGCTTGCAATGCCAAGACGGCAGGAGATTTTTGCGTGCTTTAACCGTTACCGGAAGCTGGGGTTATAAAAATGACTGATCCGAGAAACATCTGCACCGCAGTGTTGGCCCACGTGGATGCCGGAAAGACGACGTTATCGGAGGCGCTTCTCTATGTCAGCGGCAACATCCGCAGGGCGGGGCGCGTGGACAATGGGGACTCTTTTCTGGATACCTATGCTCTGGAGCGTGCCCGCGGAATCACGATTTTTTCCAAACAGGCGGTGCTAAAACTGCCGGATGCAGTCATCACGCTTCTGGACACGCCGGGCCATGTGGATTTCTCGGCGGAGATGGAGCGCACGCTCTCCGTTTTGGATTATGCGGTGCTGGTTGTAAGCGGCGCCGACGGCGTGCAGAGCCACACAAAAACACTCTGGAAGCTTCTCGCCCGCTACCGGATTCCTGTCTTTTTGTTTGTCAATAAAATGGATCAGGCGGGTACCGACCGGGCGCGGCTTCTCGCTGAGCTTCGCGGAAAGCTACACGAGAATTGTGTTGATTTTACGGACAAGTCCTCCGCAGCTTTTTTGGAGAATGCCGCGATGTGCAGCGAGAATACGTTGGAGCGTTACCTTGAGACGGGGCGCGTGGAAGCGGCGGATGTGCGGGAATTGATTCGGGAGCGAAAGCTGTTTCCGTGCCACTTCGGGTCGGCGCTCAAGATGGAGGGAATCATAGAGTTTTTAGATGATTTTCTCGCCTACACAAAAGAAGTGGATTATCCGCAGGAATTTGGGGCGAAGGTCTTTAAGATTGCGCGGGATGCGCAGGGCATGCGGCTTACCTATTTAAAGGTCACAGGAGGAGCGCTCCGCGTGAAACAGATCTTGAGCGGCCAGAAAAAAGCGGGGCGTATCGGCGGAGCTTTGGCGCAGAAGGCGCGCGCAGAGGACGGGACGTGGGAGGAGAAGGTAAATCAGATTCGCATTTACTCCGGGGAGAAGTTTGAGGTGGTGGAGGAAGTACATGCGGGGGGCGTGTGCGCGGTGACAGGGTTGAATGAGACATTTCCGGGGGAGGGACTTGGAATTGAGCAGGCCTGCGAACTTCCCGTGCTTATCCCTGTGCTCACTTATCAGGTGCTTCTGACGGAGAACTGTAATCCAACGGTGCTTTTGCCAAAGCTGCGCCAGCTGGAGGAGGAAGAGCCGGAGCTTCACATTGTCTGGAAGGAGCGTCTGCGGGAGATACAGATTCAGCTGATGGGGACGGTGCAGATTGAAATATTAAAGAGTCTGATCAAAGAGCGTTTTGCGGTTGAAGTGGAATTTGGAACGGGAAATATTGTATATAAGGAGACAATCGCGAATACCGTGGAGGGTGTGGGGCATTTCGAACCGCTGCGCCATTATGCGGAGGTGCATCTTTTGCTGGAGCCGGCAGATCCCGGAAGTGGGATGGTGTTTGCGGCGGATTGCAGCGCAGATGTGCTGGATCAAAACTGGCAGCGGCTGGTGCTCAGCCATCTGGAGGAAAAGGAGCACATCGGTGTGCTCACAGGCTCAACGCTCACCGATGTGAAGATTACGCTCATGTCCGGGCGGGCACATTTAAAGCACACGGAGGGCGGCGATTTTAGGCAGGCGACCTACCGGGCGGTGCGCCAGGGCTTGATGCAGGCAAAGTCGGTGCTCCTGGAACCCTACTACGATTTTGTGCTGGAGATTCCCGAGGATGCCGTGGGGCGCGCCATGATGGATGTCGAGCGGATGCATGGGGTGATCGATTACAGCGCGGACGCCTATACAGGTGCGGAGGAGAACGGCGAGGCGGGAAGCGCCAGTGCAGATGGAGCAGAGTGTGGTATGCGCCGGCTCACCGGGAGTGCACCGGTGGCTGCGATACAGAATTACCAGCAGGAGGTTGTCACCTACACCAGAGGGCTGGGGCGCCTCTCCTGCACGCTGGGCGGTTACCGCCCCTGTCACAATGCGGATGAGGTCATAGAACGCATCGGTTACGATGCGCAGGGAGATATGGAAAATCCAGCGTCTTCTGTATTCTGTGCCCACGGGGCCGGATTCGTGGTACCGTGGGATATGGTGTTTTCTCAGATGCATCTCCCATCTGCATTGGGTCAAAAAGAAGATTTTTTGGAGGTACAGACGCCACAGAAAGCTCTTTTAGACGCAGATCAAAGGAGTCGGAGTGGGGGCGAAGCAGTTCTGGAGGAAGCGTGGATCGGCACGGAAGAGATTGACAGAATCCTCGCGCGGACATACAATGCTAATAAGAGAAAACAGGAAGAATCTGGAAGAAATACCTGGAAGTTAAGAGGCAGGGATGGCATTGCATCGGGCGCTTCTGCGGTGAGGAGAGATTACAAGCCGAAGGTTCCGGGCAAAGAGTATCTGTTGGTGGATGGTTATAATATTATATTTGCGTGGGAGGAGCTCGCGGCGCTTGCGGCGGTCAATATCGACAGTGCGAGGGGAAGGCTTTTAGATATCCTCTGCAATTACCAGGGGATTCGGGGATGCGAACTGATTGTCGTGTTTGACGCCTACCGGGTGGCTGGACATCAGACGGAGATTTTGGATTATCACAATATCCATGTGGTGTACACGCGGGAGGCGGAGACTGCCGATCAATATATTGAGAAGTTCGCCCATGAGAACGGAAAAAAATACCGGGTGACCGTGGCGACCTCGGACGGGTTGGAGCAGATCATCATCCGAGGGGCTGGGTGTGCGCTTTTATCTGCAAGAGATTTTGCGGAGGAAGTGGAGGCAAAGAGCAGGCAGATTCAGGAGGATTACCGGAACAAAAATGTACAGAGCAGCAAAAATTATCTGCTGGAAGGGGTTTCAGAGACGGTGCTGGGAGAGATTCCAAAAGAGCGCTGAGGCGACGGGGAGGAGACTTGGGGTATGAACAGAGCAGAAGAGATGAAGATGACACATTCTGGCATTCTCGTAAAAAAAGGAAGGCGGCATGTTTCTGTCCGTTTTGAGCGCGGGGAAGATGTGGCGGAGGCGAGTCTGCCGGAGTGCAAAGTGACGGAGAATCGGGGATTTTCGGAGGAGGAAGTGGGGGGGCTGGAAAATTATTTGGAGTCAAAGAATGATGAGATATTTCTTAAGGCGAAGGAGATCAGCAATATACGGCACTGGTTTTAGTCGGCTGGCGGGTCTGATTCTTGCGGCGGTTCTCCTGCCTTTGCTTGCGCCGGTCGAGCTGCGGGCGAATGTGCGCGCAGATGGGGCATACGGAGGAGCCCCAGTGCTTTGGGAGAGGACGAAGACGGTGGTAAAGCATGTGGTGGGTGGACTGGAAGATGTGGAATCCTGGGACACCGGGGCAACCTTTTCTGCACCGTCCCGGCAGGGCATTTCGGAACAGTACACCGAAAGGGAGCGTTTTGGTTTAAAAGGTGCGGAGGGAGAAGAACACCGGACGGCATATCGCTATCGGTATCTGCAGCAGATCAAGCTTTTGCTCTGGTATCTGCTGGAGGGACTTTTGGGTCTGTCAGTGCTGTTCTGCCAGCGCTTTGGGGACGGCAGGATAAGACAGCGGGAACTGGTTTCAAGGGGCAGGCTGATCGTATCCTATCTGTGCAGATCGGACGGAAAGAAGAATGGCATGACTTCCTACATAAAATAGACGACTATATTTTAATGGAGGAAGAGAAAAATGGATCTTTTGATTTGGATTTTAATGGTTGTAGGCGGTGTTGCAGGAATGTTGTCCACCGTATATCTGGTG
>CAJLGN010000160.1 GCA_905206195.1 uncultured Roseburia sp. | reverse complement strand
AAAATCGTTATACTCCCGCATCAACTCCCGCATGATCGTGCCTTTGCCGGCTCCTGAAAACCCTGATACAACTGTCAAAATTCCTCTATTCTTTCGCGTCATCACAAACCTCTGCGGCATTACCATTAAACCGACCGGCAAGTGTCTCCGGCTGTAATGCTGACAATATTATTTTATTGTTCTCCGTAAATATCACACTCTTTGTCCGCCTGCCCTGTGTGGCGTCAATTAAGAACTCCTGCTCCTTGCCCTTTTGTATCAGGCGCTTCGCCGGGGCCGAATCTGAGGAGATGATACTGATAATTTTATCGGTATTCACCATATTCCCAAAACCAATGTTGAGTAACTTCGCCATATTTCACACCTATTCGATATTTTGAATCTGCTCGCGCACCTTCTCGATATCCGTCTTGAGACTGATGCCTGTATCTGAAATATTAAGATCGTTCGCCTTGGAGAGAATCGTGTTCGCCTCCCGGTTCATCTCCTGCGCAATGAAATCGAGTTTTCTCCCCATGCCACCGCCCGCAAGCAGCGTGTCCCTCACGCTCTGAATATGGCTGCGCAGGCGGACAATCTCCTCGTCCACACAGATCTTATCCGCAAAGATCGTCACCTCGGTGGCGATTCTTGCATCATCGATCTGACGGTCACCCAAAAGCTCCTGCACCCGCTCTTCCAGTCGCAGGCGGTACTCCTTCATGATAAGCGGGGATCGCTCCTCGATGAACGCAACATAGGAGAGCATTCCATCGAGCTTCTCAAGCAGATCTGTCCGAAGCCGCTGCCCCTCGTTGATCCGGCTCTCGACAAACTGTTCGCAGGCATCACGAAGACCGCGCTCCAAGCCCGCCCAAAGGGCCTCCTCGCCGACGCTCTGCTCCTCCATCACGAACACCTCCGGGTAGCGTGAGAGGGAACTCACACGTACATCGTTCTCAATCCCGAACTTCTCCGACATCTCCTGCAGATGTGCGAGGTACTGTGCCGCAATGTCCTCATTGTATTTTAAGCAAAAATGATCCTCGGTATAATCCTCATAGGAGATAAAAACATCCACTTTTCCCCGCTCTGCGTATTCCTTTAACAGACTGCGGATCGCGCTCTCAAAGAAATTCAATTTCTTCGGCATCTTGATGTTCACATCGAGATAGCGATGATTCACAGACTTGATCTCAACCGTGAACTTGCGGCTCTCATCCAAAATCTCGGAACGCCCAAAACCGGTCATACTCTTAATCATGATTTCTCTCCCAAATCTACAATCGCTGTTTATCCGACTTATTATAAATCTATTTTTTGTTGAAGTCAAGAGGCCGCACGGATGAACGTTCAGGACAACTCAATACAACAGCTGTTTTTCGTAGAGATCGGAGTTTTTCAGCAACTCAACATCCAGATATTCCGGGCCATATTCCTCGTACAGAGTCGGGATATCAGAAAACAGATTCACTCCAAGCCCCAGTCTGTCGCCCTCGATGTGAACCCCGAGCGCTGCGAGCGTTGTCGGATATAAATCCAGAGAAGTGTACTCCCGCATTCTCGCCGGCTCCTCACACCCCTGCACCGGATTTATGATCGTGTAGTAAACCCGTCGATCAAAATCCTCCGCTCCCTTCGAGGCAATGTACGCAGAATCCATAGTCGGATGATCTCCAGCAATGATAATGGTTGTATTCTCATAGAAATCCTGTCTTGCAATCCAGTCGACAAACGCGCTGATCTGTCTGCTTGAACAAGCAATCACATTGCTGTACTGTGCATCGAATTTCTCCTCACAGAGTTCACAGACGTAGCCGTCCGTAAAATGGGTATCTACCGTGAGCATCGTAAAATTAAACGGTTCCCCCGTCCGCGCCAGTGACGACAACTCCTTTTTCGCGTACGCGATGAGTCTTTTGTCCTCATAGCCCCACCAGACGTGATAACCATCCGGGATTTCCCGCTCCTCCAGCGCCGTCGCATAGTCTTTCACTTCATAATTCCCATGCCCTCTAAAATAGGGTGTTCTTCCACCGAAAGTCCCGTCCGAGCCAATCATAAATACCTGTCGATATCCCTCTTGTGCCAGCACATCTCCGAGCGTGTACGCACCGGGAAGCAGATAATTGTACGCCCCCTTCCAATCATTCACCGACTCCATACTGATCATAGTGGTGTTGATCGGTATGCCGGCTGTCTGTGCCACAATTGCCCCCATCGTAAATGTCGCACCGGACACTGCATGTGCACCGTTTAACACATCTTGACCAGAAAAATGAATATTTTCCAGTGCAAGGTCAGTCAATTCCGGCATATAATTTTCGGACATTGCACCTCCGTGCGCAACGTCCGCATATGTCATTTCCATGGATTCCAAAAATATGTAAATCAAATTTCGTTTTTCCTGCGGAAATGTCAGTGCAACTTCTCTTCCATCCACATAATAATTTTCATACAGATCAGTCTTATCGTGCGTGTACGCATAGTATCCCGTAATGTCAATGTGCATTCCGCCTACCCAGAGTGCATAGCCCGCCAAAAATAATCCAAAACCAGAAAGCCAGGGGGCGTAACCACGCTGCCATCCCCTGCGTCTTAGAATGAAATCTACGAGAAACACCAGCGCTGTGACACAGACTGCCAAACCAAGAAGCTGTAAAAGAACAATATAAAAAGTGGACACATTCGTCCCGTCCAGCGGTGCCTTTAGATGGTAGAACAGCTCCTCGGCCCTCAGGTCTCCAAACTGACGCACCAGGTAGTGGACCCCGAAGCACAGAGCCGCACCGATTAAGACAATGAGATTTGCGGCTCCAACAGCAATCCGTCGTCCACTCTTTTTACGTGATCCTTCTCCATCCTTTGCAGCAATCATCAGAAAGCCAAGCTGGAAATATAAAAACAAAAAGCCGGGGAGAATAACCCGCTGTGGTTCGTTTCTCAACACAGAATATTTGTCGTGCCATATGCCAATAACTTCGTCGTTAAACGCAGTTCCGATGTACAACGCTGGATCTTCCGACAGTGGGATGTACACGCCATCCATCTCTCCCACCCCGAGCTCACAGCGCTCCAACCCTGTGAGCATCTGCCGAAATTCGAATCCCCCGAGTGTCCATAGGAGCTCATCGCCGTAAAAAATATCCAGTCTCTCGATGGAAAACGTTTCATTATTCAGAAACGGATCCAGACGAAATACTGTATTTTTGATATTACATTTCGGCAGATGTATGCTCACCAACCGATCGGATTCCCACATATCCTGTGCGATGAAATTCTCCTCCCCAAACGCTTCGCCGTCCTTCGCATAAAACAGCCGTCCGATTCTTCCGCCCGTGTTTTCGTGAAATTGTCCGTAAGTGATTTTCAAGGTCAAATCCTGCGTCGGAACTCTCTCCCCGCAAATCAAGACCTGCAGGAAAAGCATTGCCAAAAATAAATCGACCGCCAACGCGCGCACTATTTTTTTCCGCATATATCCGCACACTCCTCTTTATCATTGCTGGAAACTTGAAAAAGCCGCAAAAATCTAAATGGAATCCATTGATTTTTTGTAGTCATAAATTTTTCTCCCGGTCTCCGAAACAATCGCTCTCCTCGCCCACATCTTCATATGGGAGAAGTGCGGCCAGGTAGTTTTTCCCGCGCAGAGCCTCCTCGATTTCATCCAGTATTTCCTCAGTCTCCGCGGTGATCCGATGGAAATGATACCCGGATGTCACGTTCAAAAGCGGTGTGGATTTCCCGGCTATCAGGTCGTTCATAAAGCGCTGCACATCCCTGCGATTTTTGATGTGCAAAGGCGCGCAGACCTCGCCGTAAATGCGGTGGTTCACCGCGACATCGAGCACCGTTCCGCCGAGATCTACGATGGCGGTCAGTTCCTCCTCCACCTGCTCGTCGGTGTGCCACACCTTGACGCGGCGTATGGGGAGTCTTGGCTCGTTCAGAAAATATCCGCGGGCGGTGGAAATGATGGGGTATCCCTCCGTGCGAAGCAGCGCGATATCCTGCACCACCACCTGGCGGCTCACATCGGTCGCTTTGCCGAGCAGTGTGCCCGACAGCGGAGTCTGCGATTCCCGAAGAAGAGATATGAACATTTTTCTTCTTTCTGCACCGCTCATTTCTTTCTCCATCGTCTGTCTCTCCATCCCTTATGATTGTTTTTATTCAAGCACGCGCAGGTGCTTTAAACTGATATCTAAAACGGGTGCTGAATGCGTCAGCGCGCCGCTTGAGACGTAATCCACACCCAAGGATGCGATTATCTTTATATTTTCCCTCGTGATATTGCCGGAGCACTCGGTCTGGGCTTGACCATCGATGATGCGGATCGCCTCCGCCATCTCGTCCGGCGTCATATTGTCCAGCATAATGATGTCCGCGCCGGCCTCCACGGCTTCGCGCACCATGTCAAGATTCTCCGTCTCCACCTCGATCTTACGCACAAAAGGCGCGTATGCCTTCGCAGCGGCGATCGCCTCGCGCACGCCTCCTGCAGCGTTGATGTGATTGTCCTTTAAGAGGACTCCGTCTGAGAGGTTGTAGCGGTGGTTACATCCACCGCCCACACGGACCGCATATTTTTCAAAAATCCGCATACCCGGCGTCGTTTTTCTCGTGTCGAGGAGCTTTGTTTTCGTCCCCGCAAGGAGCTTTTGGACGCTGTTGGTGTACGTTGCGATCCCGGAGAGGC
>CAJLGN010000159.1 GCA_905206195.1 uncultured Roseburia sp. | reverse complement strand
CTCTCTGATTTTTTCTTAACCGATCCAAGCCGTGCTCTGCACCCGCGGGCGCAGACGCACGGCTTATTCCTACTTGCAGATTCCATACTCTTTCATCGCAGCGAGCAGCTTCGCAGCATTCGCCTCCGTCATCTCCGTGAGCGGGGATCGCAGCGATCCCACTTCTCTGCCCATTAAATTCATCGCTTTTTTTACTGGGATCGGATTGACCTCAGAAAACAGCGCATCGAGCAACGGCTGTGCCCGAAGCTGCATCTCCATCGCCCGCTTCCCATCGCCGTCAAAAAATGCTGCACACATATCATGGACATCCCGCGGCGCAATGTTCGACCACACCGAGATCACACCGGCTGCGCCAATCGCCAGAAGCGGAACCACAATCGCATCCTCCCCGGAATACAGATCAATCTTCCCGTCGGTCAGATACATGGTTCGCGCTGCCTGCGCCACACTCCCGGTCGCCTCCTTAATCCCCACAATATTCTCCACATTGCGGAACAGCGTCGCCGCCGTCTCCGGCAAAATATTGCATCCGGTTCTGCCCGGCACATTGTACATAATGACGGGGAGCTTCACCGCCTCCGCGATCTCCGTATAATAGCGGATGAGACCGCCCTGTGTCGCCTTATTATAGTAGGGCGTCACTGCGAGCAGACCGTCCACCCCCGCCTCCTCGGCCTCCCTCGAGAGATGAACTGCCTCCCTGGTACAATTTGAGCCCGTGCCTGCCACGACCGGAACACGGTGCTTCACAAAACGCACTGCAGCTTTGATAACCTCGGAATGCTCCTCCGTAGTGAGCGTCGAGCTCTCACCTGTGGTTCCCACGATGACAATACAGTCCGTCCCCTGCTCGATCTGCCAGTCGATCAGCTCCTCCAATTTGTCATAATTAACCTCTTCGTTCTCCTTCATCGGTGTGACGATGGCCACACCCGCTCCTTTAAAAATTGACATCGCAAATCCTCCTGTACTTATTATATGCTGTGTTCTGTGTTCTGTGTGGATAGTACCTCCAAGCGCTAAAGCGAATCGTCCCGCCCACGGCTCCTTCGACGCTTTTTATCTCCCGAACGATACGGCGCCATTTCCGACAAACTTCACATCCGCGAGGTGCACATTCAATGCCAATTTACCGGTTCTCCCCATCGGAGACTTCACTTTGCAGGACACATTTTCCTGTAAAGCAAAAACCGGCTCTGCCGAGCCGGTCTGATTCCAAAACCACACATGAATCCCCATGTAACTATGTAGAACCGATAGCGCCCCATCCGCAAAAGATGACAGTCATAAAGCTCTTAACTTTATGCCCAAGGACACGGTTACAGACGCCGCATCCTTTCGGCGTACTTTCCTTTTGCTCTTCTTCTTCTATGCCTGCCATATCCAAAAAGCTACTCTTAAAATACGCAACCTCTATCCAAATATAATTCTTATATTTTTATCTACCATAGCACTATCTATTCTTATTGTCAACGTAATTTCTTCAATCTTCCAGAAAATCTACCTTGCTGACCGAAACCTCGTAGGCCACGCGCTTTTCTGTCTCCGTCTCCGATAATTTTTTCACATATTCACGACTCTGAATCCTTCCCCATACCTGCACGTGCCCACCGACGTCAAATCCGGAGGCAAATCTGGCATTTCTGCCCCAACAGATACACGGTATGTAATCCGATTTCCCATAGGAACGGTTCACCGCGATGAGAAGATCCGCAATCTCCCTGCCAAGGGGTGTCTTCCGGTAAATTGGTTCCTTGCAGATGTAACCGTCCAAAAATATCTGATTGCTCTTGATATCATCCTCCACATCGTCAAGAAATTCAATCTCTCTCGCAAAAACAGAGAGTACCAGCCTGTTCTTTTTTTCTTCATGACGGTTGAAAGAACGGAATTGTCCCGTAATGTAGATGTCCTGCCCCGTGTAGTCGGCCGTCACGTCAATCAGCCGTTCCGAGATCATGAGCGGTATGTAGTCCAAGTAATTGCTCAGGCGGTTCACTGCCACATCCACCATATAAAAGCCCTCCCCGTAGACCTCATGACTGAACCGGAAATCGGACACAATCTCTCCCACTATTGATACCTGGTTGTTTTCAAAAATTTTATCTGCCATGAATCTTTCTCCCTTCCTCTAGGCCATACGCATATTTTCGCCGTGTTCTTTCTGTTTATTTCCGTTCCCGCCGGTATGACCTGCCTGACACACTATTTTTACCATGTTCCCCGTCAAAATTTTCATGTAACATGTCGATAACAAAACGGATGTAATGGTAGATTTTGTCGCCCGTACAGCCGCATACATACGCCTCCTGGCAGGCGGGAAAGAAAGGCTTGCGCATTTTTCCAAATATGATAAAATATATAGGCTAGTTTTTTCTTATAAATAAGTAGGAAATCATGCACAGCCACAATTTTGTCAGCTATCTGATTATAGAAAGAGAGATTTTTAATATGAAAATGAAACGTGAAGATGTCCGCAACATAGCAATTATTGCCCATGTTGATCACGGCAAGACAACACTGGTGGACGAGCTTTTAAAACAAAGCGGGGTGTTCCGTGAGAACCAGGAAGTGCAGGAGCGCGTCATGGATTCAAATGATATCGAGCGCGAGCGCGGTATCACCATCCTCTCCAAAAACACGGCGATCACCTACAAAGGCGTCAAGATCAATGTCATCGACACCCCAGGACACGCTGACTTTGGCGGCGAGGTGGAGCGCGTCTTAAAGATGGTGAACGGCGTCGTGCTGGTCGTGGATGCCTTTGAAGGAGTCATGCCGCAGACCAAGTTTGTTCTGATGAAAGCTCTCGAGCTCTCTCTCTCGGTCGTCGTATGCCTCAACAAGGTGGACCGCCCGGAGGCTCGTCCCAACGATGTCGTCGACGAAGTTTTGGAGCTGTTCATGGACCTCGACGCCTCCGACGAGCAGCTCGACTGCCCGTTTCTCTTTGCCTCCGCGCGCGACGGATACGCCGTGCGGGAGATCGGCGACCTCATCAACAACCGGAAGGACATGACTCCACTGTTTGAGACCATCATCGACTATATCCCGGCTCCCGAGGGCGATCCCGATGCGAACACACAGGTTCTCATCAGCACCATCGACTACAATGAGTATGTTGGGCGCATCGGCATTGGCAAAGTGGATGCCGGGTGCATCCGCATCAACCAGGACGCAGTCGTTGTCAATCATCATGAGCCGGACAAGCAGAAGAAGGTGCGCATCAGCAAGCTCTACGAGTTTGACGGTCTGAATAAGGTGGACGTGACAGAAGCTGGAATCGGATCCATCGTCGCCATCTCCGGCATCGCGGACATCCATATCGGGGACACGATCTGCTCCCCGGAAGAGCCGGAAGCAATTCTTTTCCAAAAGATCTCTGAGCCGACCCTGTCCATGAACTTCATTGTAAATGACAGCCCGCTCGCCGGCCAGGAGGGCAAGTTTGTGACCTCCCGACATATCAGAGACCGTCTCTTCCGCGAGCTCAACACCGACGTATCGCTCCGCGTGGAGGAGACCGACAGCCCGGACTCGTACAAGGTATCCGGGCGCGGCGAGCTACACCTGTCTGTGCTCATTGAAAACATGCGCCGCGAGGGCTATGAATTCGCTGTCAGCAAGGCGGAGGTGCTCTACCACACGGATGAAAACGGCAAAAAATTAGAGCCGATGGAGCTTGCCTACGTGGATGTTCCGGACGAATTTACCGGAGCCGTCATAGAGAAACTCTCACAGAGAAAGGGCGAGCTTTTGAACATGAAACCCACCACCGGAGGATACACGAGACTTGAGTTCAACATTCCATCCCGTGGGCTGATCGGCTATCGCGGCGAATTTATGACCGACACGAGAGGAAACGGCATCATCAACACAATCTTCAACAACTATGCACCGTACAAAGGTGAAATCGCCTACCGCAAGCTCGGCTCTCTGATCTCTTTCGAATCCGGCGAGTCCGTCACTTACGGGCTGTTTTCTGCGCAGGATCGCGGTACGCTTTTCATCGGCCCCGGGCAGAAGGTATACGCGGGAATGGTCATCGGCTCCTCCTCCAGAGCGGAGGACATCGAACTGAATGTGTGCAAAAAAAAGCATCTGACCAACACACGTTCCTCCTCCGCAGACGAGGCGTTGACTTTGGTTCCTCCAAAAATCTTAAGCCTGGAGCAAGCGCTGGATTTCATCGATGTGGATGAGCTTTTGGAGGTGACACCCACCAGCATCCGCATCCGCAAGCGCATCTTAGACCCGACACTGCGCAAGCGTGCCGGAATGAAAAAATAAACGATATTTGCTGCGGAGCATAGATTCCATGTCCCAATTCTGTGCAGCATCGACAAGAAACGCCGCGATACAAACTTAATCCGGCGTATTCTTGCCGATGTTGTACAAAAATTTGAGGTGAATAATACATTCTGCAATATGCCCTTTCTCTCTCTATTTTTCTTTTTTCTTTTTCTGCTCCGGCACGGCTGGATCGCGCATCTCGTAAGTTCGCTTCCACTCCTTCGTTCCTTCCACCTTGTGCACATCAGAACGATTTTTGTAGAGAAACCGCGTCAGATCATAGCAGTCCACCCAGATCTCATTATTCCCTTCCTTCTGCGATTCATCAAAAATCAGCTGCAGGCCGAAGTGCAAATGCACCGTGTCGATGTTGTTCACATTTTCCTTTGTGCTGTAACCTGTGTGTCCCATGTAGCCGATGACCTCACCCGCCGTCACGACGTCCCC
>CAJLGN010000158.1 GCA_905206195.1 uncultured Roseburia sp. | reverse complement strand
GCTGTGGGGGAGTGGCATAATCATGGCTGTGCCACCGCAAAAGGAGGGAGGCGAGTCCGTAAAAAGAAAAAGTCAAAACGAGAGGGAAGAGCGCCGCTTCATCCTGACCGTCCGGTATGCGGGAGGAGCCCTCGTGTCTGCCGTAAGCATTTTGGACGATGCGCGCAAACAGCACGTCGGTCAGATTGTTCTCGATGATGATGTGCAGTGTATTCCGTTTGATGTGCCAGAAAGAAAAAAATCGCTCCATATCCCAACGAAGTGTGGTGGGTGTGGGGGGCAGGGCTGTCGAGGGCGAAGCTTTCCATCTCCAGCATGAGCTAGTCCGCCACAAAAGCCTTGTTCTTTCTATATGTATTATTTTAAGTTGCAATACCTCGGATGTAAAGGGAAAACGCCGCCATAACTTTGAAATATGCCCTGCATAAGCCCCCGGAATAATCTTGACACTCCAGAAGGAAAGTATCATAATGAGGGACAAGGAAAATTCTGCCGGGGCGCGGGGGTATCGAGGCTGGAAATACGAGGTAAAATGCAGGGCGCCTGCACCCGGCAGAGAGAAAGGACTGGTATTAGAAGATGGATATCAGATTTGTAAAAAGAGATGTGTTAAAGAAGAAGCCGGATCAGAAGAATCTTGGCTTTGGCAAATATATGACAGACTATATGTTCGTGATGGATTGGACGGCGCAGGAGGGCTGGATGGACGCGAGAATCGTGCCACATGAGCCGATCACACTTGACCCGGCGTGCGTCGCGCTGCACTATGCGCAGGAGACCTTTGAGGGCATGAAGGCGTACCGCACGGCGGAGGGGAGGATCCAGCTGTTTCGCCCGGAGATGAACGCGAGGCGCATGATCTGTTCCAACGCGCGACTCTGCATGCCGGAGTTCCCGGTGGAGATGTTTGTGGAGGCGGTAAAGGCGCTGGTGAAGGTCGAGGAGGATTGGGTGCCGTCGGAGCCTGAGACTTCCCTCTACATCCGCCCGTTCATGTTCGCAACCGAGTCCGGGCTCGGCGTTCACATGGCATCCGCCTACAAGTTTATGATCATCTGCTGCCCGGTTGGCGCTTACTACGCGGAGGGCATCAATCCGGTCAAGATCCTGGTGGAGGACGAGCTGGTGCGCGCGGTCAAAGGCGGCACGGGATTCACCAAATGCGGAGGCAACTATGCGGGATCAATTTTGGGCCAGGTGAAGGCGGAGCAGATGGGGTATTCCCAGGTGCTCTGGCTGGACGGTGAGCACCGCAAGTATGTGGAGGAGGTCGGCACCATGAACATCATGTTCAAGATCGCGGGTGAGCTTTACACAGCTCCGATCGAGGGCACGGTGCTTCCGGGTGTCACGAGGGATTCTATGATTCACCTTTTGCGGGACTGGGGTTACAAGGTGAATGAGACGAGGCTCTCCATCGATGATCTGATGAAGGCCGGGCACGACGGCACGCTTGAGGAGGTATTTGGAACCGGAACAGCGGCGGTGATCTCGCCGGTTGGCCAGCTTCGCTACAAGGAGGATGAGGTTGTGATCAATGGTTTTCAGATCGGTGAGTTCACACAGAAGTTATACGATACACTCACGGGAATCCAGTGGGGCAAGTTGCCCGATCCGTACGGTTGGACGGTGTCGGTGGAATAGATATGGAGGAAGGAATGACCAAAAAAGAAAAAGCAATGGAATTGCACGATAGAGGCTTCAACTGTGCGCAGGCGGTTGCGTGCGCGTTCGCCGAGGAGATCGGCGTGCCCGAGGAGGTGCTCTTTGCGGCGGCCGAGGGCTTTGGGCTGGGGATGGGTGGCGCAGCCGCAACATGCGGGGCAGTAACTGGAGCCGTGATGCTCGCAGGCTTTAAGAACAGCTGCGGGGATCCCGCAAATCCGGGGACGAAGGCTTCGACCTACCAGCTCTCCAAAGAGATCACAGGCGAGTTCGAGAAGAAGAACGGGTCGCTCGCCTGCTGGGAGCTTAAGGGCATCGGGACGGGAAAGGTGCTTCGGACGTGCGCCGGCTGCATTGCGGATGCGGTGGAGCTGGCGGAGAAGATGTTGGAGAGCAGCGAGAGCGAAACGGACTGATTGTCTGGTTTTCCAAACACAAATAAGCAGGCAAATACAATTGAATAAAAATTGAACAATAAAACCTCCCTTGATACAGAAGGAATTATGCGCAATCAACAAAAATAACCAAAGAATTTTCAAGAAAGACAGAAGAATATTGTATGTTCTTTTGATAGGTAGATTGCTATAATTTTACGTGTAACAGACAGTTACCAATATATCAAGGGAGGTTCTTGAAATGAAAAAGAAAGTAGTAAGCCTTATGCTGGTAGCAGCGATGGCAGCAACAATGATGGTTGGATGCGGCACAAAGGAGCCGGCAGCAACTGGCGGTGATGTGGCAACTCCGGGTACGGAGGCGGCAGGCGCAGCGGATGCAGCGGCGAACGCAGCAGGCGGCGATCTTGCAAATAAGAAGGTCGGCGTATGTATCTATCAGTTCTCCGATAACTTCATGACACTGTTCCGCGGCGAGCTTGAGAACTATCTGGTAAGCCAGGGATTTTCAAAAGAGAATATCAAGATTGTGGATGGTGCGAACGATCAGGCTACACAGACAGGACAGATTGATAACTTCATCGCAGAGGGCGTGGATGTCATGATCATCAACCCGGTGAATTCTTCCTCCGCAGAGACAATCACAGACAAGGTTGTCGGAGCAGAGATTCCTCTTGTATATATCAACCGTGAGCCGGATGCGGCAGAGCAGCAGAGATGGGCAGACAACAACTGGGATGTTACATATGTTGGATGTGACGCTCGTCAGTCCGGTACTTTCCAGGGTGAGCTGATCGTAGATCTCGGACTTGAGACGGTTGACTTAAACGGCGACGGCAAGGTTCAGTATATCATGGTGCAGGGTGACCCGGAGAACGTGGATGCACAGTACCGCACAGAGTTCTCTGTGAAGGCTTTGACGGATGCTGGCTGGGAAGTTGATGAGCTGAGCAATCAGGTCGGCAACTGGCAGCAGGATCAGGCGCAGCAAATCGTTGCAAATGCACTTGGACAGTACGGTGAGGACGTAGAGGTAGTATTCTGCAACAACGATGCTATGGCACTTGGTGCATTGCAGGCAATCGAGTCCGCAGGACGCACCGTCGGAACTGACATTTATCTGGTAGGTGTGGATGCTCTGTCTGAGGCTCTTGAGAACGTACTCGCTGACAAGATGACCGGTACTGTATTCAACGATCACTTTACACAGTCTCACAGCGCGGCAGACGCAGCAATCAAGTATGTGAGCGGTGAGACAAACGAGCACTACATCGGTTGTGATTACGTGAAAGTAACAAAAGATAACGCACAGGAAATCCTTGACATGGTAAAATAATAAATTTGCCGATGCAGGTAATAGAATGTGGTGCGGGTGTTGTTTGACGGCACCCGCACTTCTTTTGACATGAGAATGCCTCGCCGGGCGCGGTGTTCGTTGTTTGGAAAGAAGCAGAAGTTTATGTTTGAGTGCAATTCATATTTGACATCGACAGTACACAGAGAAGAATCTGTATGAATATAAAGCGAGAATAGAAGGAGGAGAAAAATGGCTGAGTACAAACTGGAGCTGAAGGGTATCTGCAAATCCTTCCCGGGCGTAAAAGCGCTTGACAACGTACAGCTCTCACTTCGCCCCGGAACCGTCCACGCTCTGATGGGGGAGAACGGCGCGGGGAAATCCACCCTGATGAAATGTCTCTTTGGTATTTACAAAATGGATGCGGGAGAGGTTTATCTGGACGGACAGAAAATCGAGGTAAACAATCCCGATGAGGCCATGAAGCACGGCATCGCTATGGTGCATCAGGAGCTGCAGCCGGTGCCGGCGCGGAGTGTTGGGGAGAATCTTTATCTCGGAAGATTCCCGATGAAGGGCATTGGACCAATCAAGATGATCGATCACAAGACCATGTATGCGGAGACGGAGAAGTGGCTTAAGGAAGTGAAGATGGATTTTGATCCCAAGGCACAGCTGGGCACATTGTCCATCGGACAGATGCAGTCTGTCGAGATTGCGAAGGCAGTCTCCCAGCAGGCGAAGGTCGTAATTTTCGATGAGCCGACATCCTCTCTCTCCGACAATGAGGTGGAAGCGCTGTTCCGAATTATGAATGATTTGCGAGACAAAGGCGTTGCCATGGTATATATCTCCCACAAGATGGATGAGATCAAGCGCATCGCGGACGATATTACGGTTATGCGCGACGGTACATATGTGGGAACTTGGCCGGCGGCAGAGATGACGACGGATCAGATCATTGCAAAGATGGTCGGACGTGAGCTGACGAATGTATATCCGCCAAAGGAGAATGAGCTGGGGGAGGTTATCATGGAGGTGAAGCATCTGTCTTCGATCCATGCCAATTCGTTCCAGGATGTCAGCTTTACGCTGCGAAAGGGCGAGATCCTCGGATTTGGCGGTCTGGTAGGCGCACAGAGAACCGAGTTGATGGAGGGTATCTTCGGCATCCGCAAGCTTTCCGGCGGCGAGGTGTATATGCACGGGCAGAAGGTGAAGATCAAACACCCGATTGACGCTATGAATGCGGGAATCGGACTGATTACAGAGGATCGGCGCGGGAACGGTATTTTTGGATGTCTCTCTATCAAAGACAATGTAGGGGTGTCGGTTTACAACAAATATTTGAGGGCAGGATTTGTGCTGAACCACAAGAAGATTAGCAGCGTTGTGGACGACAGTATCAGCAAACTGCGCATCAAAACGCCGAACATGA
>CAJLGN010000157.1 GCA_905206195.1 uncultured Roseburia sp. | reverse complement strand
ATAGGATCCTGGAAGACGCGTCCGAGGTATTTGGCGCGCTTGTACTCGGAAAGGCGTGTCACATCCTCGCCGCCGATATAGATTTTTCCGGAATCCACCGGCCACACGCCTGCGATGGCGTTTAAGGTGGTGGATTTTCCGGCGCCGTTTCCGCCGATCACGGTCACGAAGTCGCCCTCCTCGAGGGTGAGATTCATGCCGTTTAGCGCGATTTTTTCATGGATTGTGCCAGGGTGAAAGACTTTTTTGATATTCTCTATTTTTAACATTTCAGCCATGGTCATTTCCCCCTTCCCTTGTGCTTTGCTCTCAGATAAGGAATCGCGAGGAAGATCGCCACCACGATTGCGGAGAAGAGCTTCAAGTCATCCGACGGCAGCTTCAGCCACAGTACCACATTCATTACGATATAGTAAATGATGGCCCCGGCGATCACGGAGAACAGCGTGTAGGCAAATGCCAGTTTTCTCCCCGCACAGAGCTTGCCGAAGATGACTTCTCCGATGATGACGGCGGCCAGTCCAATGACGATGGCGCCGCGGCCCATATTCACATCCGCCGCACCCTGATACTGCGCGAATAGACCGCCGGAAAGACCGACGAGACCATTCGAGAGCATGAGCGCGAGAACCGTCTGGAAGTTTGTGTTGATGCCCTGCGCTCTGGCCATCTGCAAGTTGCAGCCCGTGGCGCGGATTGCCTGTCCCTGTTCCGTTCCGAAGTACCAGTAGAGAAGTGCCACAACGGCCGCGCAAAACAGAATACAGGTGGCGAAGATGCGGGCTTTGGTGCTTTGTGAATCGGAGATGTAGCGCAGCGATACCACGAGGGGATACTTATCCACGCTGACAGCCTGATTGGAGCGTCCCATGATGTTTAGATTGACGGAGTACAGGGAAATCTGCGTCAGGATGCCGGCAAGAATGCCGGGGATCCCAAGGCTGGTGTGCAGGATGCCGGTGATAAAGCCGGCGGTCATGCCCGCAAGAAAAGCAAAAATCAGGGCGAGCCATGGATTCACGCCGAATCGAATCAGCATGACTGCGGTTGCGCCTCCTGTCGCGAGAGAACCGTCCACCGTCAAATCGGCGAAGTCCAAAAGACGGTAAGTGATATAAACCCCTAAAGCCATCAGCCCCCAGACCATGCCCTGCGCGAAAGCGCCTGGCATGGATCGGAGGAGTGCCATAGGATCCAAGGACATAAAATAAGCCATAAGAGCCCCCTTTATAAAAATATATAAAACTGAACTATTTCGTTTCAATGGCAACATAATCTGCGGGAGGCGTGATGTCTAGCGACTCGCAGATTGTGGCATTATATTTTTTGGTGATGGTCGGCGCGTACTTCACCTCCATGGTGGAGATGTCGGTCCCGTTTGCCAGTATGTCGTAAGCCATCTCGCCAGCGGTGTATCCGATGTCGTAGTAGCTGATGGAGAGCGTGGCGATGCCGCAGCCACCGCAGATGCCCTCCTCTCCGGCGATCACAGGGATTTTTGCCGGGAGTGTGATATTGTTGATGGTCTCGGTGTTGCCGGCCATCGTATTGTCGGTCGGTATGTAGATCACATCCACTTCGCCGACGGCGCTCTGGACGACGGAGGCGATGTCGTTGGAGTCGGAGACGGTGTACTCCTTGAACGCGATTCCATCCTCTTTGAGATATTTTCCGAATTCTGTCGCCTGGTATACGGAATTTGGCTCAGCGGAGCAGTAGAGGATTCCTACGTTCTGAACGTCCGGGAACAGCTCGAGCAGCATATCCTCCTGCTGATCCAGCGGAGCCAGGTCGGAGGTGCCGGACACGTTGGTTCCAGTGGTGCCGCTCCAGTCGGAAAGCTCGAGCGCCGTGGCGTAATCGGTGACAGAAGTGCCGAGAATCGGGATGGAGCTGGTCGCCGCCGCCGAGGATTGGAGCGCTATGGTTGCATTTGCGAGAATCAGGTCGTAGTCATTGGAAACAAATGTGTTCGCGATGCTGGAACAATTTGCAGGTTCTCCCTGTGCGTTCTGCACGTCAAATGTGACATTTTCCGCGCCGAGTTTCTCGGTCAGTGCATCCTGAAAGCCCTGTGTCGCTGCGTCTAAAGCGGGATGTTCCAGCTGCTGGAGGACCCCGATCGTGTAAGCTTTGCCCGAGGAAATTTTGTTGCCGTCCGTATCGCTATTCCCGGCAGATGCGGTGGAATCGCCGCCCCCGCAGGCGGTCGCAGAAAGCACCATTGCGGCAGCTAACGCGGTGGAAATAATCTTACTTGATTTCTTCATAACACTTCTCCTTTAATACTTTAATGCATTAATGCTTTTAATGGTTAAAATTATAATGATCAAACAGGGTTTCGTCAATAACAATATTGGAAATAGAGAAAAAATTAAGAAAATATTTCTGGTGTGCCGGCGGGAGAAATGTTAGGATCAAAGAGAGGTGAGATATGGCCGGACGGGATGGGAGAGATTCTGGAAAGGAACATATGCATTTTGAATCAAGAGAGAGTGGAAAATTGAATTTTGTCGGGGGCGGTATAAATTTCTGGCGTGCCTTCGCCGGGGAGGCGGTGAATTTTTTTTATCCGCCCAGATGCCCGGTGTGCGATGGGGTATTGGCATGTGGGGTGGATGTCTGCGCCGCGTGTAGGAGGCAGATTCAAACGGTGGAGGAGCCGGTGTGCAAGCGCTGTGGCAAGCCGCTTTGTGATGAGAGGCAGGAGTATTGCAGCGACTGCGCGGGCGGGAATCACTTCTACCGCCAGGGCAAGGCGGTGTTCGTTTACAGGGGATGGATCAGACAGTCCATGTACCGCTTCAAATACAGCAACCGGAGGGAGTACGCTGTATTTTATGCAGGGCAGGCGGCGCAGCTGTACGGGGAGTGGATCAGAAGAAATGGGGTGGATGTCATAGTTCCGATTCCGATGTATGCACCCAAGCAGCGGGCGCGCGGATATAATCAGGCGGAGGTGTTTGCGCAGATGCTCGGGAGAGCGGTTGAGATACCTGTGGATGCAAAGCTGGTAAGGAGGGTTCGAAACACAGTGCCTCAGAAGGAATTGAACGGCACGGAGCGATCCTGCAATTTAAAAAATGCTTTTCAATTAGTGCCTGATATAGTAAAATATGATCAGATATTATTGGTAGATGATATATACACTACGGGGAGCACGGTGGATGCAGTGGCGGAGGTGCTGCTGTCCGCCGGGGCGAGGTACATTTATTATATCTGTATCAGTATTGGGGCAGGGTTCTGACAGATATATCAGGGGGTGAAGGAAATGGAAGTAACGAATTGTAGGGAGTGCGGGCGTCTATTTAATTACATGGGCGGATCGCAGCTTTGTCCGGCGTGTCAGAAGCGTCTTGAGGAGAAGTTTCAGCAGGTCAAGGTTTATCTTGACGATCATCCGAATGCCCTCATCCACGAAGTGGCGGAGGACATGCAGGTATCCGTCAAGCAGATTAAGCAGTGGATTAAGGAGGAGCGCCTTGCGCTCTCTGCGGCGGGGGCGGATGGCATTGTCTGCGAGCAGTGCGGCGCGCCGATCTGCACGGGGCGTTTTTGCGAAAAGTGTAAGGTGAATATGGTCAACACGCTTTCCAGGGCGATCGAGAAGCCGAAAGTGCAGGAGAGTAAAAAACAGGAGCACGACCACAAAGACAGGATGCGCTTTTTGTAGTCGTGGAATGAAAGGAGCAGAGCCAATGCTGGGGCGCTGCTTTTTTTCTTTGAAAATGAAAAGCACTGTGTTATAATGCTTAATAAGAATGCACAATTGTGTGCAATTTTAGATGAAGTTTGAAAATGACGCATTTGGGGATAGAGAAAGGACGAGACTGTGCTATGGTAAATGAAGAGCGTTTACGCCACATGATAAAGGTGTCCCAGTTCGATATGAATGATGGCAAGAGGTGTAAGCCGATGGAGCAATATGCGAGACAGGACTATGTGTCTTTGCAGCTGCTCGCGAGCTTCGTGACGGGGACGATCTGTTACGGGCTGCTGCTGGGGCTCTGGGGGCTCTATTCGATGGAGGGATTGTTGCAGCAGATCAACAGCATGGATATCAAGGGATCGCTGATGATGCTAGCGCTGTCGTATATACTATTTATGCTGGTTTACCTCGGGGCGACCTATCTCGTCTTTCAGGTGAAGTATACAGACGGGCGCAGGAAGGTGAAGAAGTATTATGGAAGCCTGAAGAAAATCAATCAGATGTATGAGCGGGAAGAGCGCCTGAAAGCGGCGGGAAATAAAGACTGGGAATAAAAGCTGGAGGCAATTATGACAACTGTACTGGAATTAAAAGAAAAGATTATGCGTTTCTATGGAAAAAATGAGGTGTATGTAAAGCCCGTCATCAAGTTTACTGTGGCGTTTCTCCTTTTTTTGATCATAAGTCTCAACATCGGATACATGAAGAGTATCAGCCGGACGCCGATCGCGTTGATTCTTGCACTGCTCTGCTCAGTGCTTCCGGTGGGAGGTACAATTCTGCTGGCGTCCGTTTTCATTCTGGCGAATCTCTATGCACTTTCCATGGAGGTATGTCTGGTCGGGCTGATTTTGCTTTTGATGATTTACTTTTTATATTTTCGGTTTGCGCCGAAGAACGGCTATGATATCCTGCTGACACCAATCTGCTTTAAGCTTGGCATTCCGTATTTGATGCCGGTAGGAATGGGATTGGTGCGGGAGGCATATTCTATCTTTGCATTTATCTGCGGAACCGTCCTCTATTTCTTCCTAAATGGCGTGAAGGAGAACGAGGCCGTTTTGAGTGAGGTTGCGGACGCGAAGGAAGCCGGGACATCCAAGATTG
>CAJLGN010000156.1 GCA_905206195.1 uncultured Roseburia sp. | reverse complement strand
GGGGAGAATGCCTCGGCCTCCCCGCCGATCGCGGTGGATACGCGGTACATTTGCTCCGATTCATACTCGCGGAAGTACAGGTACTCGGAGGTGATGTTCAAATTCATGTGGTTGCCCGTGGAGATAATCTCGTAGTCGCTTCCGTCGGTGCGCATGCGGCACAGCGCTGGATTTTCAGGGTCATTCCGCTGGAAGTAGATGTAGCCCCCGTGTACATTGTAACAGTCCACCCGATCCTCGGAGAGAATCGTCTTCTCACCGGTGGACAGATCGACGTGCGCGAGTGCATAATTATTATCGCAGTCCATAAAATAGGCTGTCGACACATCCGTCACGGTTGGCATCCAGCAGTTGCCGCCGTAGAGCATACCTCTGGAATCGTCAGCCGTATTCAGGCGCCAGATATAGTGCTCGTTTTTCAGGCCGTTGTAATACAGATACTGACCGAGCGCGGAGGAAGTGTAATAGGGCTGTGTGTCCACCTGCTGCTTGTCCGAGCCGTCGATCATTACTTTGTAGAGGGAGGCGCCGGACTCCTTGGAGTAGTGGATATAGTAGACATAGTTGCCGATGAGCGATGCGTAGAGACAAGGTTCGCTGTCCAGAATCAGCAGGGAGTTTATGTCCCCGTCGAGATCGATGCGGCAGAGGCTGTTTGTGTTGATGCTGAGGAAAGAAAAGTCGCCGCTGCTCCCGGGATTGTTCCGGACGTAGTAGATGTAGTGATCGTCGACATTGATGTAGGACACACTGTCGTCGGAGAGCTTTTTTAAGTTGCTTCCACCAGGACCCATGGAGTAGAGGGCGTATTCGTCGGAAGGATTGGCGAAATAGACGATGCCGTCCTTCTCACAGAAGAATCCACCGTTGTAGAGATTTCCCGCAGAGTTCCCGTTCACATAGGAATCGTTGAATTTGGTCTTGTCAGAAAAATAGAAAAAGACTCCGGTGCCCACGGCCAAAATAAGGAAGAGTAAAAGTAGAATAATCGTCAAAAGTTTTTTCATAGGTAATCCCTTTCTTCGCATCCATGCAAAAGTTTTATCTAAATTATAACATTTTTATACAATATCTTGCAAGCGTCTCTTGTCAGTGTCAACCGAATATAATATAGTATGTTTATAGATAAAAGATCATGTGTATCAATGAATATTTGGAGATTTTAGATGAAGGACTTATTGGAGTTGAGGGGCGAGATCGACGTCATCGATCGGCAGATTGTCGAGCTCTACCAGAAGAGAATGGGAATTGCCGCGCAAGTGGCAGAATACAAGATTAAGGCGGGCAAAAAGGTCTTTGACAAGGAGCGGGAAAATGCGAAGCTTGCATTGCTCACCGCACTCGGGGACAGCGCGTTTAACCGGTATGGGATCGGTGAGCTTTTTGAGCAGATTATGGCGATGAGCAGGAAGCGGCAGTACCAGTTGATGACGGAGCATGGCATCTACGAGAAGCCCGATTTCACGGAGGTGGAGAGGCCGGATTACCGCGGAGCCAGAATTGTGTTTCAGGGAGTCGAGGGCGCGTACACACAGCTCGCGTTAAAGGAATATTTCGGGGAGGATGCCGACAGTTACCACGTAAAGACTTGGCGCGATGCCATGGAGGCGATCGCCCGCAGAGAGGCGGATTACGCGGTGCTCCCCATCGAGAATTCCTCCGCGGGAATTGTCTCAGAGAACTATGATCTCATGGTGGAGTACGATCACTGTATCGTGGGTGAGCAGATCATTGCGATTGAGCACGCGCTGCTGGGTCTGCCTGGAACCAGTCTGTCCGAGATTACAGATATCTACTCCCACCCGCAGGCGCTGATGCAGTGCGGGCGCTATCTCGACGCCCATCGGGAGTGGGAGAAGCACAGTGTGCAAAACACTGCGGTTGCGGCGCAGCAGATCAAAGAAGAACAAAAGAGGTGCAGCGCGGCGATCGCGAGCAAAATCACAGCAGATATCTACGGACTTGAGGTGCTGGAGGAGGGGATTGCGGACAACCGGGGGAATGCCACACGTTTTATCATCGTGACGGGGGCGCATATATTTGCGAGAGGGTCCAAAAAAATTAGTGTCTGTTTTGAAATCCCACACGAGAGCGGTTCACTCTACCACATGTTGTCCCATTTTATTTACAACGGGATCAACATGAACCACATCGAGTCGAGACCGGTGCAGGGCAAAAACTGGGAGTATCGTTTTTTTGTGGATTTTGGGGGGAACTTAAATGACGCGGCGGTGCAGAATGCGCTCCGGGGGCTTGGCGAGGAGGCAATCCGCCTGAAGATACTTGGCAATTACTAAAAGGATCGGGCAAAAGAAAATGAGGAGTACGAGGAATTTAATCCTGTATAAGGAATTTGAGGACGGAAAATTATTCTATGATTTTACCTGGATTATGGAAAATTATATGAATCCATATTACAACCGGGAGGATGTGGAGGCACTTTTTTACGAGTGCCTGAATTGTATTATGAAGCTGGCGGAGAGCCATGGGTTTACGGGGAATCTCTGGCACAATTACGTCGCATTTCTTCTGGTAAATAACGAGAATCCTTACAGCAGGGCCTGTGAGATCAGGGACGGCGCAAGAGGGTCTGTCAACGAGGTTGCGCGCCATGATTTCACAATCCTTCAGAGTTTCTTTGAGTTTGACTTAAAGCGGCTGGGGGATTATTTTGATGTGGACTGCATGAATGCTGTTTTACATTACACGGAGGCGGACGACAGTGGGAGGAGCTTCAACAGCCGCATCCGCGACCGTATTCGAGTCCTCTGTGACCAGCTGGAGGGGGCGTCTGACGTGGAGGCGTTTCAGGGTGCGGTGACGGACTTTTACCGGGAGTTTGGAGTTGGGAAATTCGGGCTCCACAAGGCGTTTTGCATCGCGCATACGGCGGAGGAGATGGAAATTATTCCGGTCACAAATATTGCGGATGTCAGCCTGAAAGACCTGGTGGGATATGAGCTTGCCAAGCAGAAACTGATCGATAACACGGAGGCATTTGTGCGGGGGAAAGGGGCGAATAACTGTCTGCTCTACGGGGATGCCGGAACTGGGAAATCCACCAGCATCAAGGCGATCGCGAACGAATATTATGACAGGGGGCTGCGCATCATCGAAGTTTACAAGCATCAGTTTGGCGATTTAAATGATATCATGGCCCGGATTAAGAACCGCAATTACAAATTTATTCTATATCTGGACGATCTGTCCTTCGAGGAGTTTGAGATCGAATATAAGTACCTGAAGGCGTTGATTGAGGGAGGCCTTGCGCGGAAACCGGAGAATGTGCTGATTTACGCGACATCTAACCGCAGGCATCTGATCCGCGAAAAGTTTTCCGACAAGGAGGAGATCCGGCAGGATATGCACACCTCCGACACTGTGCAGGAGAAGCTCTCGCTCTCCGGGCGCTTCGGTGTCACAATCTACTATGGGGCGCCGGACAAAAAGGAGTTCCAGCAGATTGTTCTCTCGCTCGCGGCAAAGCACGGGATCAAAATGGGTGAGGAGGAGCTGCTTTTGGCGGCGAACCGGTGGGAGCTCTCGCACGGCGGTCTGTCCGGAAGGACGGCGCAGCAGTTCATCAATGATCTGCTCGGGGGACAGTGAGATAAAAAAGTCTGGATGTGTTTTTTAGAGAGGGAGGAGCGCTATGGCAATTCACACATTTGCGGCAATTTATATCGGCTCTTATGAGGTGAGCCTGAAAATATTTGAGCTGTCCGCGAAGAAAAAAATGCGGAGTGTCGATTATGTCCGGAGGAGAATTGCGCTTGGAAAGGACGCTTACCTTAAAGGGAGCATCGGCTATGAGCTGGTGGAAGCGCTCTGCGATACATTGAGCGAATTTGCGCGGATTATGAAAGAGTACCGTGTGGAGGACTATGAGGCGTATGCAGCCTCCGTGCTTCGCGATGCCGGAAACGAGCTGTTTATCCTGGATCAGATCCGGCTTCGCACCGGACTTTTCGTCCGCGTGTTGAGCAATTCAGAGCATCGTTTTATCAGCTATAAGTCGGTGGCGATGCGCGAGGAATTTGAGCGGATGGTGGGCAGGAGCGCGGCCGTGATTGATGTCGGAGGCGCGGGTCTGCAGATTACCATCTTCTCCAGAGGAAAAGTCAGGACGACACAGCACCTGGGACTTGGCACGATGCGTATGCGGGAGCAGCTTGCGGGAAAAAGTGCAAGTATTGCGCAGTACGCGCGGCAGATCGAGGAGATGGTGGCGAAGGAACTTCAAGTTTTCCGCTCGATGTACATGGAGGAGAAGAGTGTCGAGTACCTCATCGTCATCGGGGACTATATCACCGATCTGGTGCATCATCTGGAAAAGAATCATCTGGAAAAGAATCACACGGAAAACAGCGTCGACGTCAAGATGTTTGTCCGCTATATAGAAAAGCTGGGAAAGAAAGGGCTGGATGAGATCTCCGACGAGTGGGAAATGTCGGCGGAGAGTGACGCCTTGATTATCCCCTACATGATGATCTGCAAATGTATGGCGATTGGACTGGGGGCGAGTGTTCTCTGGGCGCCGGGCGTTATTGTGAGCGACGGAATTGCCTGCGATTATGCGGAGCGAAACAAGATTTACAAGGTCACGCACGATTTTGACGCTGACATCATATCTGCGGCGAAGAGTCTCTCAGAGCGCTATATGAGCTATTCAACGCACATCGATGCGCTCGCAGGTATGTCCGATCTGATTTTTAATGCGATGAAAAAAGAACACGGACTGGGGAGGCGGGAGCGTCTGCTGTTAAAAACGGCGGCGATTCTGCACGACTGTGGGAAATACATCAGCTTTGCGAACGGTCCGCAGTGCGCCTACGAGATTATCATG
>CAJLGN010000155.1 GCA_905206195.1 uncultured Roseburia sp. | reverse complement strand
ATGATAGGGGTCTCCAAAACCTTTGGTGGGAGTTCGATTCTCTCATCCCCTGTACGAAAAAAACCTTGAAAGTCGCGAAGGTGGACTTTCAAGGTTTTTTGATGTACGTCTGTTTTTCTGATTATTGTATAAAATTTTGCTGGGTCGCGCTGGCAGAAATTGACTTCTGTACGCAATCAATATAAAATATTGCTCATAAAAATGAATGGGAAAAGGAAAATATTTGGTGGATCAGCGATGAACATTTTGGTGGATGCGGATGCCTGTCCGGTAGTGGAAATTGTAGAGCATTTGGCGAGAAAATATAAGATACCTGTGACCTTACTGTGTGATACAAATCATATTTTGTTATCGGCTTACAGTGAAGTAAAAATCATCGAAGCAGGGGCGGATGCGGTCGATTTTGCATTAGTTCATATATGCTGCAGAGGAGATATTGTGGTATCGCAAGATTACGGGGTGGCAGCGATGGCACTTGGAAAAGGGGCATATGCCATCCATCAATCCGGTAAGTGGTACACAAATGATAATATAGATCAGATGCTGCTGGAACGACATATCAGCAGAAAAGCAAGACGGGCCGGGGGAAAGAATCGATGCAAAGGACCAGCCAGGCGAACGGAGGAAGATGATCAACGGTTTGGGGAGTCATTTGAAAAGATGATTCGGAATGCACTTGGCGTGGAGGAAGGTGGATGAGGAAGAAGATAAGAAGACATATCTTATTTTACGGCAGGGTACAGGGAGTGGGGTTTCGCTATTACGCGGTACAGAAAGCAAGGCAGCTCCGCCTTACCGGATGGGTGCGCAATCTGTATGACGGCTCCGTGGAAATGGAAGTGCAGGGGGAGGAGTGCCTGATTGGTGCGCTAATCATGTTTCTGGAACAACAGAGATATGTCCTGATCGAAAAGATAGATACAAAGAGAATATCGGTGATACAGGAACATGACTTTTGTGAGCTGTAATCGGTGTATAAATACCTTCCCATTGCACATACTATCTTTGGGGTGATGAATTTGAATCAGAAAAACAAGGAAGAAATGGTCCGACAGGAGAGCCATAATCGGTTTAATAGCGTGACACAGAAGCAAAAGCTGGAAAATCAGAACCAGACACACAATGTTCGAGAAGAGGGGATCAAGCCAATAAATCAGAAACGGTGAAGCGTGTCCCGGTTGTCAGATCTGTTGTTGCTTATCTCTTCTACATCAAAATTTTTTCAAAAAGAGTGTCCGCTTATTTGGCGGACACCCTTTATTATTATATACGAAATATCGTGTTGCTATGAGGGGAAAGACATGAATTTTGTAGAGAAAAAGTTTGGCATTCGGTCGCATAGCCGCAGAGCAGAAGGATTGCCGCAGACGGCACTGCTCGCGCATTTTGTTTTAAAAGGTGAGAATAGAATCCCTGTAGATAATCTGGGGATTGATGTAGGTCAGCTCAAAGGGAGCGTCATTGTGTTCCATGCGGTAGATGATCTGAATGGACAGACGCTTTCCCGGCAGGCTTGTCTTCACGTCAGCGGTAGTGATAATCCCCTCGACACTCGAGTACTCCCGGCTCCCGTCATAGCCAGTCACAAGAATCCCGTCTGGGACACGGTCAGCGTGCTCCGAGAAATAGCGCTGCAGAAAGTGTGCGATATAGTCGCTGGCGCAGATGAACGCATCCGGAAGTATATCCAGAGAATCTAGAAATTCTCGCGAGCTTCGGGCATCTCTACACGCTGCTCTCCACAAAAAGTTATGGCGAGCTGTGCGAGCTGGAAGAATCCTGGCAGCAGCCATTTTCTTTCTGGGACAGAATGAGGCACCACACGGTCAACGTGGCGGATGAGCGGGTGCTGCCGCTCATCGAGGGCATGCTGGAGGAGTATATGGCACTTTTCTCATCCGATAAAGTCAATCTTTGCGCGGATGAGACCTATGATCTTGGCAGGGGCAAAGCAAAAAAACTGTCGGACGAGCGCGGCGCGCACCGCATCTACATCGATTATTTGAAGGAGCTCTGCAATTTTTTGGTAGAGAGAGGGAAAATGCGGATGTTCTGGGGGGATGTAATCTCCGGGAGCCAAAGCTGGTAAAAGAACTGCCGGAGGAGATCATCTGCCTGACCTGGGATTATGCGCCCAATCAGCGGGAGGACGAGAGCCGCAAGATGGCGGAGACCGGTGTGAAGCAGTATCTCTGCCATGGTGTCGGCGGATGGAACCAGTGGATGAACCTGATCGAGGATTCCTACCGGAATATTGTGCGGATGTGCGGTTATGCGAAAAAACACGGTGTGATCGGAATCCTCAACACGGACTGGGGAGACTTCGGGCATGTGAATCATCCGGAGTATTCCGTTTCGGGGATGATCTACGGCGCGGCGTTTTCGTGGAATGCAAAGATGGTTCCGTTCGAGGAGATCAACGGGCAGATCGCGCGCGTGGAGTACCACGACGCATCCGGGGAACTCGTGAACTTTCTGGCCAAAATCCCGGGGGACTCGCTGATGACATGGTGGCATGCCGTCATGTACTATGAGATCAAGGCGCTGGGCGGTCCTGGGGAAGAACTCCCGGATTTCTCGAAGCTGTCCGGTGATGCGCGGGTGCAGGAGGCGAACGCCAGACTTCAAGAGGTGAGACGGCAGATTTGGAGGACTGCCGTGTGCATGGACAGCCGGGAGCGGACAGTGCTTTGGTCCTACGACATCACGATTGACGGCATTGTAATCTGGAATGAGATCGGCAGGGTGGTCGCGCAGGAGGAAAAGGACTCTGCGCTGGCCGAGCGACTGGAGAGGTGGTTTATGGCGTACAAATCGCTGTGGCGAGAGACCAGCAGGGAGAGGGATCTCGCCTACATTTCCGAGATTGTATTCTGGTATGCAGATCTTCTGCGCGGCAGAGAGCGGAAAAGAAGGAGGGATGAACTGTGCTGATCGGAGGGTGTGGGAGCTTGAGGCATACTACATCGCGCAGGTGGTTGCAAACTATATCGTGACTTATTCCCCACAGAAGATCGTTCTCTGGGGGGGGGGATGTCATGCATCAGGAACAGCTCTTTCCGATGGTGCGCGCAAAGGTGAAAGAGCTGTTAAACGGCTATGTACATCATGAGATGATCGGGGAAAAAATTGAGCAGTATATTATCCCGCCCGCGCTTGGAGAGGACCCGGGAATTCTCGGGGCGGTGGAGCTTGGAAGGTTGGAACTTTTGAGGAGGAAAAATCTATGAAGAATTTTATCGTGGAGGGGACGATCCTTGACGCGGAAAAAATGAACGATGCTATTATGGAGGAGCACATGGGCTATACGCAGAGGGCGATGGAAGCAGGGATGATTTTGTTGTCCGGTCTAAAGGAGGACATGAGAGGCGGTATATTCCTCGTGAGAGCGCAAAATAGGGCGGAGGTGGAGGATTATCTGAGGGATGAGCCGTTTGGAAAAAACGGGATACAGAGCTATCGCATCATCGAATTTAAGGTGCATTATCGAAGCGAGAAGCTGTCCGAATGGCCCCGTTAGGCGAAGCGCCCAAAAAACGGAAAATGACACGAAAAAACACTCCTGAGGGGGGTGTTTTTTCGTGTGGATCATCAGTTATGCTTTACCTAGGTAAAGTTTTTTGTGGACTATTACAACGAAAAAAAGAAAAAATAGAGTGTTCTTATGCACAATAGTGCAGAAAAATTTCTAGTTTCTTCCTGAATAACAGATTTGACTTTTGGAAATAATCTAGTAAGATAGAACAACGTTAGTGTCATTCTTGAGGAAAGGAGCAAAATGAACAAAAAAATCTTGGACGTGATGGTCGCATTTCTTTTTTGTATTTGTCTTATCGTGACGGCCAATTTTCAGGAAGAAGAGGAATATACTGCGGCGGAGGAAAATAACAGCGTTGCCGCAGGAGTGAGCCGTGTTCTCTCCATGTATTCATCTACTACAGAATCAGATGAAGAAGCAGGAGTTACAAAAAATGTGAATTACAGGGTGGCAGCCCAGGAGGAGATAGAGATGCAGGAGGCCGCCGGTGAGGCAAAGTTGGAAGCGCCGGGGGTGGAAGAGCCGGAAAACAAGATGGAACTGGGAGAGAAGATCCGAAAGCTGGAGGATACACCGCAAGCGGCATATCAGAACCGCTGGAATCTCACGCTGACGGAGGAGGAGATTAATCTGCTGGCAAAAATCGTCTGGCTGGAGGCAAGCGGCGAGTCCGTCTTCGGACAGGAGGCCGTGGTGGAAGTTATCTTTAACAGGATGGCGTCGGAGGAATTTCCGAACACGCTTTATGATGTGTTGAGCCAGAGAGATCCAGTACAATTTTGCTCCTGGAAGAATCGGGAGATCGCAAAGCCGACCGAGAAGGAATACCAGTCCATCTATCAGGTACTATACGGAAATACACATATATTAAGAAATGATACACTATATTTTTCGACAGAGCCGCTCACGTCCAGCTTGGATGTTGAGATCGGCGGACATAGCTTCTGTTATTGAGGTGCTGTCAGAAGAAAAAGGCATCCGGGCGAGAGTCCGGATGCCTTTTTGTGAAAAAATGGAATGAAACCTTATACTTTTGATAAAAAATTTACCATTTTTAGTAAAAAATTCGATTCTTAACGCCATGAAAATAGCTTATATTGATTTTAAGGGAAATAGAGTACAGTAAAAAAGGAAGGTGAGATTGTGGGGGAAGTTATTTTACGGATGGAGAGAATTGATAAATCCTTTACCGGAGTCCACGCTTTAAAAGGTGTCAGGCTAGATTTGCAGAAGGGGGAAGTACATGCCCTCATGGTAACTTTCCACTGTATCTACTACACGATCGTTTGCTACGCCTCCTTCTACAAAGT
>CAJLGN010000154.1 GCA_905206195.1 uncultured Roseburia sp. | reverse complement strand
GGTACCACCCTGGACTACCACATGGGTACCCAGATCAGCTGGGCTTGTAATTTTAATTACCTTATATAATGCGTTTTTGATGACGGAGTAAGCCAGACCTGCGGAAATATCAGCCACCGTTGCGCCTTCCTTCTGGGCCTGCTTTACCTTGGAGTTCATAAATACGGTACAGCGGGAACCTAAGTCGGTCGGGTTCTGTGCAAACAGAGCTTCTTTCGCAAAATCCTGCACGGAATAATTCAGGGATTTGGCAAATGTCTCGATGAAGGAGCCACAGCCGGAAGAGCACGCCTCGTTTAACTGCACGGAGTCAACAGTCTGGTTCTTGATCTTGATGCACTTCATATCCTGCCCGCCGATGTCTAAGATACAGTCCACATGTGGGTCAAAGAATGCGGCGGCGTAGTAGTGCGCCACCGTCTCGACCTCGCCGTCGTCAAGCATGAGAGCCGCCTTTAAAAGGGCCTCCCCGTAGCCTGTTGCGCAGGAGTGCACGATTTGTGCTCCGTCCGGCAGAAGTGCGTAGATCTCCTGGATCGAGCGGATCGCTGTGGAGAGCGGGCTGCCGTTGTTGCTGTCATAAAAAGAGTAGAGCAGAGATCCATCTTGCCCCACCAAAGCTACCTTTGTCGTTGTAGACCCGGCGTCGATGCCCAGATAGCAGTCCCCCCTGTAGGAAATTAGGTCTGCGGATTTTACATGGTGTCCGGCATGCCGGGTCAGAAAGGCGTTGTACTCCTCCTGATTCGCAAAAAGGGGGTCGAGCCGATCAACTTCAAACTCCATATGAATGCCCCGGGACAGCATTTCGCGCAGAGCACAAAGGCAGGTTATCTGCCCACCGCTGGAACTGAGCGCGGAACCGATCGCTGCAAAAAGATGGGAATTTTCCGGTGTGATGGCATGTTCGTCGTCCAGATTGAGCGTGCGGATAAAGGCTGCCTTTAACTCGGACAAAAAGTGGAGCGGGCCGCCCAGAAATGCGACGTGGCCGCGGATAGGTTTGCCGCAGGCGAGACCGCTGATCGTCTGGTTGACCACCGCCTGAAAAATGGATGCGGAGAGGTCCTCCCTCGTGGCACCCTCGTTGATCAGCGGTTGAATATCCGATTTTGCAAACACGCCGCAGCGGGCAGCAATCGGGTAAAGCGCTTTGTAATTCTTCGCGTATTCGTTTAGTCCTGTCGCATCTGTCTGCAGCAGGGATGCCATCTGATCGATGAAGGAGCCGGTTCCTCCGGCGCAGATGCCGTTCATGCGCTGATCGACATTGCCGCCGTCAAAATAGATGATCTTGGCATCCTCGCCGCCGAGCTCGATTGCCACATCTGTCTGCGGTGCACAGTGCCGAAGTGCGGTGGAGACGGAGATGACTTCCTGGACAAAAGCAACGTCTAAATGCTTTGCCAGCGTAAGCCCACCGGAGCCCGTGATCATAGGGGCGACTGTACAATCCCCAAGCTTGTGAAATGCTGCGTCCAAAAGATCGGTCAGGGTCTCCTGAATATTTGCAAAATGCCGCTTGTAATCCGAGAAGAGCAGATTGTTCTCCTCATCTAAGACGGCGATCTTGACGGTGGTCGAGCCGATATCAATTCCCAATTTGTGAAGCTTATTATTTTCCATATGTCCTCCATATGATAACCTCTGTCATAGTACTGCGTTATCAGAATAAAATATGTATAGTTATATCTTCTTATTTATATGCATCAAAAAAAACAAATAATGTACATTATACGACAGGATTTTCTAAAAAACAATGTGGAAATCATAGGAAAAGTATAAAATTTTTGTTAAGAAGATCTGCCCGGATTGACAAAGATTTCTGCTGCGGATATACTTGAAAAAACAATATTTTATTATCAGAAAGGTAAGGAAGCAGGCTTATGAACTGGTTAAATAAATTGGAGCGAAAAATCGGGAGGTTTGCCATTCCAAATCTCATTGTATGGCTGATTGGGGCGTACATGGTCGGGTTTGTGCTGTATCAGGCAAATCCGCGTATCATGGGAAAGCTGGTGCTTAGTCCGTACCATATTTTGAGCGGGGAGATCTGGCGGCTCGTGACTTGGATTCTCATGCCGACGGACAGCAGTTTGGTCTCACTGCTCTTTATGGCGCTGCTTTATTATCAGCTCGGCACGACATTGGAGCGAACCTGGGGGACATTTCGGTTCAACGTCTATATTTTCAGCGGAATGCTCTTTACCGTGATTGGCGCATTTCTTCTCTACGGGATGATGTATCTGATCCATGGCGGAGTGTCTGTCGATATGTTGGCGCTCGGATTTGGGTTCAGCACAAGCTATATCAACATGTCCATATTTCTGGCGTTCGCGCTCACCTACCCGGATATGCAGATTCTTCTCATGTTCCTCGTTCCGATCAAGATGAAGTGGATGGCCGTCGTTTATGGTTTGCTGGTTGCGCTGTCATTCTTCCAGAGTGGCTGGGCGGGCAGGATTGCGATTGTCATGTCACTTTTGAACTTTATCCTCTTTTTCCTGTCGACGCGAAATCTAAAGCGCTACACACCGCACGAGGTACACCGCAGGCAGAAGTTCAAGGCGGAGATGCGGCAGAGCAGAGCTGTGTATCCAGGTGGCGCGCGGCACAAATGCGCGATCTGCGGAAGGACGGAACGCGACGATCCGGCGCTTGAGTTTCGCTATTGCTCCAAGTGCGAGGGGAATTACGAGTACTGTCAGGATCATCTGTTTACACATCAGCATATGAGGAGAAGCTAGAAAATATGAGGCGCATGAGAAATGTGATGCAGTGAAAATACACGGAAAAAAACAGGGTGAGTCAAGAAAGAGGGGCTGTCGAAAAATGTTGTAGCAACCACACACAAGCTGCGGATGAAAGTTACATTTTTCGATAGCCCTTCCTTTTTTGATTAGAAAAATGGATCTCGATTTTTTAGCGGTAGAACGCCTGCACAGAGTCGATCTTTGTGCTCATATTTACAAAAAGTGCATCCACAATCGCAAGTGCAGCCATGGATTCCACGACCACGACGGCGCGCGGCACGATCACGGGGTCGTGGCGTCCCCGGATACTCACATCGATCGCTTCGCCCAAGCGGTTCACAGTCTGCTGCGTGGCGGCAATGGAGGGCGTCGGTTTGACGGCCGCCCGAAGGATGATGTCGCCCCCGTCGCTCATACCTCCCAAAATGCCGCCCGCATGGTTTGTCGCCTTGGTGACACCACCTCTTTCGTCCGTGCAGAAGGCATCGTTGTTCGCTCTTCCGGTGGCTCTTGCAGCGTCGAATCCGTCCCCGATCTCAAACCCTTTGACGGCACCGATCGACATCACCGCTTTGGCCAGATTTGCGTCCAGTTTTTCAAAGACTGGCTCGCCGATGCCGGCGGGCATACCCTTGATGATGCACTCTATGGTGCCGCCGGAGGAATTGTGCTCGGCCATGCAGGCGTCGAGGTAGGCAAGCGCGTTCTCCGCCGCATCGGCGTCCGGCATACAGAGGGGGTTTTCTGTGATCTGTGTCAGATCAAAACGGGAGGAGTCCACTGCGATAGGACCGATCGACCTTGTGTAGGTAGTGAGAGTGATCCCGAGTTGATTTAAAATCTTGACGGCAATTGCCCCCGCAGCCACACGCCCGATTGTTTCTCTGCCGGAAGAGCGCCCACCGCCGCGGTAGTCGCGAAAGCCATATTTTGCATCAAATGTGAAGTCGGCATGTCCGGGGCGGTAGAAGGAGGCAATCTCACTGTAATCTTTCGATTTTTGATTTCGGTTGAAGATCACCATCGAGATCGGCGTCCCGGTGGTACGTCCTCCAAAGACGCCGGAGAGGATTTCGACAGCGTCGTCCTCCCTGCGTGGCGTGGCGTATTTTGACTGCCCGGGCTTTCTGCGATCCAGGAACTTTTGGATATCTTCCTCGCACAGGGAAAGTCCCGCCGGGCAGCCGTCAATTGCAACGCCAAGCCCTTTTCCGTGGGATTCCCCCCACGTCGTAATTTTAAAAATAGTTCCGAATGTCGATCCTGCCATAGATACCTCCAAGTGAAATGCCGCTGCGCGATTTCGGATCAGTCTGAATGTTTCACAATTTTGGGAGGAATAAGCCGAGGTTAAGTTTGCGCCGGGACCTTCCCCGCCCAAATTGTGTGGAGACAGAAGATGAAAACTGCATTTTGCGACAGCTTTGTTTGTTACATTATAAAAGATTTAACTTTGCGTGACAACCGGAATATGTTACACTATTTTTCGAAAGCAGTGAGCAGTCTGTGGGCTGCCCTACAAAAATGGCGATTGCAGACTGTGAGCTGTAAGGAGATTTATATGAAACAACAATATCTTGTAAAAACCGTCGCAGGGCCGGTGGATTGGGACGTCACAGTTCCGGGGTCGAAGAGCATGACGAACCGGGCGCTTTTGATGGCAGCGCTGTCCGCGGGGCCGGTGGAGGTGGAGGGAGTCCTTTTTTCGGATGATTCCAGGCACTTTTTGTCGGCGCTCGCGGCACTTGGCTTTGAACTCAAAATAGAAGAAGCGGAAAAGAAAGTTGCGATAATTGGCACGGGCGGCCGGGTGCCGAAGAAAGAGGCCAAAATCAATGTGGGGAGCGCGGGAACTGCAGCGCGTTTTCTGACGGCGATGCTCGGATTTTCCGACGGCATCTATACGGTGCAGGCTTCGGAGCAGATGAAAAGGCGGCCGATGAAGCCGTTGTTTGATCTCTTGGAGAGTGTCGGTGCAGAAATTACTTATCTGGAGCAGGAGGGGCATCTGCCAGCCCGCATTCGGGGGAGGGAAGCTGGTGGTGTGAGCGCTGGGCCTCAGGCGCAGCCTCCTCTGGCGGGACCGCTTGACATCACA
>CAJLGN010000153.1 GCA_905206195.1 uncultured Roseburia sp. | reverse complement strand
GGAGAAGCTGCAGGAGAGACTTGCGAAGTTGGCAGGCGGTGTGGCAGTCATCCGGGTTGGTGCAGCGACAGAGACCGAGATGAAGGAGGCGAAGCTGCGCATGGAGGATGCTCTAAATGCGACGAGAGCAGCTGTGGAAGAGGGGATTATCGCTGGCGGTGGTTCCGCATATATCCACGCGAGCAAGGCGGTTGCAGAGCTGGCAGAGACGCTTGAGGGCGATGAGAAGACTGGAGTGAAGGTCATCTTGAAATCGCTGGAGTCACCGCTGTACTATATCGCTGCAAATGCAGGATTGGAGGGCGCGGTAATCATTAATAAAGTAAAAGAGTCTCAGGTCGGAGTCGGATTTAACGCATCCACAGAGGAGTATGTGGATATGGTGGAGCAGGGAATCTTAGATCCGGTGAAAGTGACAAGGACTGCATTGCAGAATGCAACTTCGGTCGCATCTACACTGCTCACCACCGAGTCCGTGGTTGCGAACATCAAAGAGGATGTTCCGGCGATGCCGGCAGGCGGCGCAGGCGGTATGGGAATGATGTAAGCCGTTTGAATTTACAGCTCTTAGCCGAGAACTTTGGCCAAAGAATTTTTTGCAGAGGCGGGATGTTTCCCGTCTCTGTTCGCGTTGACGGTAAGCGAAGAACAGAGAGAAAAGAATAATAGTTGTAGAAAAATGCCTCTGGTGATATAATTTGGCAAAGTATAGTAAATGGGAACTAGGATTCAAAGGGGGAACAGATGCATGAAAATCCTTGCTGTGTTTGATGCCGGAGACTATCAGAATACGGTTGCGGTTTATGAAAAATATTCTGTCCGGGCAATTATTATTCGAGACGGAAAGCTTGCCATGCAGTGCAGTAGAGACGGTGAGTACAAGATTCCCGGCGGAGGGGTTGAGCCTGGGGAGGATGACGTACAGGCGATTTGGCGGGAGGTCAGGGAGGAGACGGGCTTACATGTGCTGTCTGAAACTACCGTCGCGCTGGGTGAGATCGTTGAGAGGCGGAGGGATATTTTTGATTCGGCAAAGAAATATGTATGTCATTCCAGATTTTATTACTGCGAGGTTGACGCGGCGCAGGAGGCACTGTCCCTGACGCCGAGCGAGGTCGCGAGAGGGTATGAATTAAAGTGGGCGACGCCGCAGGAGATCTGCGCGAGAAATATGCAGAATAAGAGCGATCCTTGGATCATCCGGGATACAACGTTTGTGAAGATGGTAATGGATGGAGATGTCGTGCTGCCAGCCCTCACTTTTCATGTGGCGAAATAAAAAAGGATATGCTATACTATCCATGTGCGATGCGCTGGGCGAGTGATGGGAGTGTCCCTGTGCCACATTGCACGGATTAGGCAGATAAGGAGAAACCTATGAGCGATGATTTTATCACATTGACGATCAGAAAACAGAAAAATATTGCGCTGATTGCACATGATAATAAAAAGGCGGATTTGATTGGCTGGTGCGGGGAGAACAAGGAGATTTTAAAGGGTCATTTCCTTTGTGGGACAGGCACGACAGCGCGGATGATCACGGACAAGACCGGACTTCCGGTGCGGGGCTACAACAGTGGGCCGCTCGGTGGGGACCAGCAGATCGGCGCTAAGATCGTGGAGGGAAAAGTGGATTTTATCATTTTCTTTTCAGATCCGCTGACTGCACAGCCGCACGACCCGGATGTGAAAGCGCTTCTTCGCATCGCCCAGGTCTACGACATCCCGATCGCGAACAACCGCGCGTCGGCAGATTTTATGATTCGGTCAGAGTATATGAACCGGGAGTATGAGCACGAGGTTATCAATTTCAATAAGAATATTAAGGAACGCTCTAAGACGTTGTAAGGAGGAGGCGGAGAATGAGTAGGATAGCGATTGTATCGGACAGCAACAGTGGGATCACGCAGGTCCAGGCGAAAGAGCTTGGGGTGACGATTCTGCCGATGCCTTTTTTTGCCGGGGACAAGACGTTTTATGAGGATATCGACCTGACGCAGGAGGAGTTTTACCAGATGCTGACAGAGAATATGGATATTTCCACCTCCATGCCTCTGGTCGGGAACGTGACAGACACTTGGGATGCGCTGCTAAAGGAGTGCGATGAGATTGTGCATATCCCGATGTCCTCGGGCTTGAGTGGCTCTTGTGAGACAGCGATGATGCTGGCGCGAGACTACGAGGGAAAGGTGAAGGTTGTCGATAATCAGAGGATTTCCGTGACGCAGCGCCAGTCTGTGCTGGATGCGATGGGACTTGCAAAAAAAGGCATGGACGCAGCGCAGATCAAGGAGATTTTAGAGAGAGACCGGCTGGAATCGTCGATCTATATCATGGTGGACACGCTCCACTATCTGAAAAAGGGCGGTCGCATCACGGCGGCAGCGGCGGCACTTGGAACGCTGCTCAAGTTAAAGCCGGTGCTTCAAATCCAGGGTGAGAAGCTCGATGCATTCGCAAAAGCGAGAACTGTAAAGCAGGCCAAGCATCTCATGATAGAGGCCATGAGGAGTGATTTTGTGAATCGGTTCCACGATCCGGAAGGGCGTGACATTCATCTGGAGATGGCGTACACGTATGATCGGGATGCCGCGGAGGAATTTAAGAGTGAGGTGCAGGAGGCATTTCCGGGGATGGAGATTCAGATGGATCCGCTGTCCCTGAGCGTGTCCTGCCACATCGGTCCTGGAGCGCTTGCTGTGGCATGTTCGCGGAAGCTCCCGGAGCTGGAGGAGAACTAGAGAAATAAAAAGAAGCTGCTACAGAATTTTACATCGATCTGTGACAGCTTCTTTTTTATGCCGGTGTTTTTGATTTTGCGGACATGGGATGCTTTTTTTTCATCTTTTGTTCCCACAGAAAATAGGTGATGAACAGCGGGATGCCGGCTCCCACCCAGGCGGCGGGATCGGCGAATGCGACGCCGAAAAACCTGGCACTTTTGGGAGCGAGCAGGATGACGGCGAAACGGCACGCCATCTCGACGATGCCGCTGAGCATGGGGATGAGTCCCCGATTTAATCCCTGTAGAGCATTCCGGTAAAGGAAGATCACGGCGAGGGGAAGGAAGAACCAGCTTGCGATCGTCAGATACTGCATCGCGTAGGTGAGAATCTCCTCGGAGGGATTGCTCACAAACCAGCTGACGATGAATCTGCCGCCGAGGATGCAGATTGCCGCGGCCACAAGTGAGGCGCCAAGGCAGAGGAAAAAAGCCTGCTTCATGCCAACATAGATACGATCATATTTTCCAGCGCCGAGATTCTGTCCGCAGTAGGTGGCCATCGCGGTTCCGAGCGTCGGCATGGACTGGGTGGCGATATTGTTGACCTTCGAGGCAGCGGTGAACGCGGCGACGACGCTCGAGCCGAAAACATTGACTGCAGATTGCATGATCATGGTGCCAACTGCGGTGATGGAGTAGTTTAAGGCCATCGGAATGCCGACAGAGAGCATATTTTTCACTCCTACGGCGTCCATATAATAATCAGATCGGGTCGTTTTTAGGATATCAAATTTCCGAAACATATAGACGAAGCAGAGCGCAGCGGATACACCTTGCGCGATGATTGTGGCGTAGGCGGCCCCGGCGGTTCCAAGGTTTAGAGTCACGATAAAAAACAGATCCAGCACAATGTTTAAGACGGAGGAGAGAATCAGGAAGTAAAGTGGAGTCTTGCTGTCGCCGATTCCCCGCAGGATGCCGGAGATCACATTGTAGGACATGGTGAGGGTGATGCCCGCAAAGATGACTTTGATATAAGCGTCCGCCATGGTCAGAATATTCTCCGGCGTGTGCATCCAAAGCAGCAGAAGCCTTGACGCTGCGACCGTCGGTATCGTCAGTATTGCCGAAACGATCGCCGTGAGCAGCAGCGAGAGCGCGACGTAATGCCTGAGCAGCTTATAATCTCTGGCGCCGAAGGCGTGAGAGATCATGACGCCGAATCCCTGCGCGATCCCGTTTGCAAATCCCAGCACGAGGAACATCAGACAGCCGGTGGAGCCGACGGCCGCGAGCGCATCTTCCCCGAGATACCGCCCGACAATGATGGTGTCCACCATGTTATAGAACTGTTGAAACAGATTTCCAAGAAGAACCGGAATGGAAAATAAGAGAATGATTTGAAATGGATTTCCGGTCGTCATATCTTTTGTCATTGGAATTGCGTCTCCTTTCATTTTTTGCTATAGTAAAAATGTTTCGCAGGCGTACAAACACGCGCAGAAACTGGGTAAGGCTCATTGCGTAAAGCCTAGTATACTTCATCGGAACGAAAAAAACAATCCGTTTTTTCGGGAGAATCGGTACCTTTTTCCTGGATAAAAAAGGTGGAAACGGACGGAGGAAATGATGGATATCAGCCTTGAGTATTATAAAATCTTTTATTATGTGGCAAGCTATAAGAGTATCACATTGGCGGCGGAGAAGCTCTCCATCTCTCAGCCGGCGGTGAGCCAGGCGGTGAAACATCTCGAGAGAGAGCTATCATGTGTGCTGTTTGTCAGAACTTCCAAGGGAGTGCGTTTGACAAAAGAGGGAGAGGTACTTTTTTCGTACGTGGGGAGAGGGTATGAGACGATTCTCTCCGGGGAGAAAAAGATATCGGAGATGTTAAATTTGGAGCAGGGGGAGATCTGTATCGGCGCCAGCGACATGACGTTGCAGTTTTATCTGCTTCCATATTTGGAGCAGTTTCACGAGAGATACCCCGGGATCCGCGTGACCGTGACGAACGCGCCGACGCCGGAGACGCTGCGCCATCTGGGGGACGGGAGGATTGATTTTGGGATTGTGAGCACCCCGGTGAACAGCCGTGGTCACCTGAAAATCGTTCCGGTGCGCCAGATTCGCGATGTGTT
>CAJLGN010000152.1 GCA_905206195.1 uncultured Roseburia sp. | reverse complement strand
CTGGCTCGGTATCCAATATCCACATCCTCGAGATAGGCAAAATGCCCCTCGTCAAACGCCCCGATCTCCGCTATGAGATCTCTGCGGTAGATCGAAGCGCCGCCACAGCAGGAAAATACATACTTCTCCCTCTGAAAATCTGATTTTCTCTTCCCCCTGCCTCTCGCAACCGCCCAGCCGAGCGCCGTGTAATAGTCCCCCGCATTGTCTATGAGTTCCCGGTTGCGGTAGTCGAGCATCATCGCCCCGCAGGAAAACAGGCGGTCCGATTTTTTGATTCCTGCAAGCAGCTCCGAGACAAATTCTGGATCGGCCTCCGTGTCGTTGTTGAGCAGGATAACATACGGTGTCCCGGTATGCTGTATCCCGATATTCACAGCACCGCAAAATCCGGTATTCCCCGTCAGCGCAACCACCTCGAGATCCAGCACCTCCGACCTCACTTCTGCGCTGCCGTCCGTCGATCCATTATCCACCACCAAAACTTTAAAGTCCGGGCAAGTCTGCTCCTCCAGCGTCTTTATACAGTTTTTCAAGAGTTCAATCCCATTGTAATTGGGAATGATGATCGTGACTTCCCGCACCTTTGCCATGTTTTCCTCCCGCTGTCTGATTAACTGTTATCCCTCAATGAATAATCAGCTCGGAACGCCGAAAAATTTGGATTATAGTAAGGATCCCCGTTCTTTAGGACCCCGATCCAGTGTGTCCTCATATATTCAATCTCCCGCTGGAAGCGCGCCACCTTCTCCGGCGAGTCCTCGCCTCCTCTGGATTTTGACTCATAGTGGTACGCCTCCGCCGCCGGCTGATACACGACAAGAAGTCCCAGCGCGCGCACCTTCAGACAAAAATCTACATCATTAAACGCCACAGCGAGCTTTTCCTCAAATCCTCCAACCGACTCATAAACGCCGCGGCTCACCATCAGACATGCCGCTGTGACCGCGCTGTAATCCATCGCCAGGGATGCCTTGTGCAGATAGCCGCTGCGCTCCCGTCTCATTCCCACAAACATATTCTGTCCGATTCCGCGCGCGCTTCCGCCGATGCCCACGACAATCCCCGCGTGCTGCACCGTGTCGTCCGGGTAATAGAGCTTTGCACCTACAATGCCGACTTCTTTTCTCTGACAGGTAGAAAGCATCGCGGCAAGCCAGTCTTCCCCGATCATCTCGATATCATTGTTCATGAGAAGAAGATACTCCCCCTGCGCGTGGGATACACCAAAATTATTGAGGCTTGAGTAGTTGAACCCCTCCTCCCAGACCGCAACACAGACGCGCTGTCCACCTGGGAGCCTACCCTCAAGCCGTGTACTGTTTTTCTTCCCGGCTGATGGGGCTTTTTCTCTCCCCTCCACTGCACTGTGCTTTATCGGCGCAATCTCACGGTAATATGCGAACGTCTCCTGGCTGCTGTTATTTTCCACGACGATGACTTCATAATTGCGATAACCTGATTTTTCAATGGCGCCCAGGCATTTTTTCAGAGATTCGACCTCATCTTTACTTGGGATGACAATGGAGACCAACGGCTCTCCCACACAGGGGTACTCCACGCGATAAAAGCCCATATCCTTTGTGGGCATGACCTGCCCCGCCACGCCGAGGCGCTTTAAGTGGGCCTCAATCGCCCGCCTGCCGGCGTCTACTGCATACTGCTTGGAAAACGGATTCTCGGACGTGGAGTCCTGGTGTGTCCTCCAGTGGTAGAGAATCCGCGGCACATGGCCGACCGCGGACGCCCGCTCCGCGCAGCGCAAAATAAAATCGTAATCCTGCGCGCCGTCGTACTCTTTACAAATTCCACCAACCCGATCCAAAAGAGTCCTGCGCACGAGCAGAAAGTGCGTGATGTAATTGTTGGCGCGGAGCAGATCGATGTTGATGTCCGGCTTAAAATGCGGCTGAAAATGAGTTTTTCCATCCGTATCGACCTTGTCCTCATCCGTATAGATCATATCGTACGAGGACTTTTGTTCATCCCAACTTAAAAAACCGGTCGCCTCGACCCCTGTCACCACCTTCGGTCCTCGCCGAATGAGGCTGACCGCCTCATACAGCGCATCTGGCGCGAGGAGATCATCGTGATCTAAAAATGCGACCCACTCCCCCGAGGTCATCCCGATCGCCGCGTTCGTGTTTTCCGCAATTCCAAGATTCTCCGGAAGATGGCAGTAGATGATCCGCTCATCCGCATCCGCGTATTCACGGACAACTTGTTCCACACGTCCAAGAAAATCCTGCTCTCTCCCTTCCTTCTGCCCAGCCCCGGAATCCTGCCCTTTGGCAGACTTCTGCCCACCGAAACCGGACGGTTCTCCTGGGCTTGCGTCCGCCAGACACAGTTCCCACTTCTCATAGCTCTGTGCCTGCACGGACTCGATCATCTCCCGCAGAAACACTTCCTTCGTGCAGTAAAGGGGCACGACAATACTGACCACCGGTGCATCCTTCCACCCGGCGGCCTTTTTTCTCTGGCTGTGAAGCTGTTCCCCCGTCGCCTTGTGCCTCTCATACCATGGCCCATAGGAAATATTCTCAGCTTCCATCTTTTCCTGTAAACGTATCAGAAACTCCTTCAAGCCATAGTGCTTTAAGTATCGCACACCCTTTATCACTTTCTGAACCGTAATCTTCATAATCAATGCTTTTTCTGATGAATGTAAAGCCACCCATCAGAATAGTCTTTCCTTTCCTCTTCCGACATCGCCGTATATTTTCCAAAATCCAGCTTCGCCAGCGTCATCTGGCTCTCGTCGCACTTATAGCACTCCACGTCCTTGCGCCGCGACACCACACGCATCCAGCCGCACAGCGGACATATATACACCTTCATCATAAAAACCCCCCTGCCTTTCCCGTCACCTTCGCAGTGAAAAATCAGAGTTATCCAGGGTCAGATTCCGATTGTAATACGGATCTCCCTGCTCAATGATCTCTCTCCAGTAAGACAGCAGTCTCTCTGTCTCACTGTTAAAACGTTCCACTTTTTCCGGCGAATCCTCATATCCCCTGGACTTTGATTCATAGTGGTAAAGCTCCGCGTAAGGATCGTACACCACCAGCTTTCCAAGCTTTCTCACTTTCAGGCAATAATCCACATCGTTGAACGCCACTGCAAGCTCTTCCGTCAGCCCGCCAACCGCCTCATACACAGCCCGCTTCGTCATCATACAAGCCGCCGTGACCGCAGAGTAATCCTGCGCACACAAAATTCTCCCAAAGTAGCCCGTGTCGTATCTGGATTTGCCAATAAAAGCATGCCCGGCCGTTCCCCCAAAGCCAACCACAACACCCGCGTGCTGAATCGTGTCGTCCTCGTACAAAAGCTTCGCCCCGACGGCGCCCACATCCTCGCGCATACACACCCCCAAAAGCTCGCGGATACAATTTTCACCGATAATCTCCGTATCATTGTTCAGGAGCAAAAAATAATCTCCGGATGCGGCCTTTGCACCGAAATTATTGATCTTTGAGTAATTGAAACCACCCTCATAATAAACGACACGGACATTTTCGTGTTCCGTCTGAAGCTTCTTATAATAGTCAAACGTCTCCTGCTCCGCGCTATTGTTCTCCACAATGATAAACTCAAAATTGCGATAATCGGACTTCCCGTAAATGGCATCCACACACTTTGCAAGGTCTTCAGAGTGATCCTTATTCGGGATGATGATGGATACAAGAGGCTCCTCCTTCCACTCATACACCGTGCGGTACATGCCGTAAAACTGTGCATGTTCCACGCGGGCGGGAACCTCTATTCTCCTGTAGTGCGCCTCGATCGCCCGCCTGCCCGCCTCGAAGGCATAGCGTTTGCTCTCAGGGTTTGCGGCGGTAGAATTCATATGGCAGCGCCAGTGGTATAAAATCTTTGGCACATGGGAAATATGTCCGGCATTCTCACAGCAACGCAAAATAAAATCGTGATCCTGCGCCCCGTCGTACGCGCTGCGAAATTCCCCCGCACGCTCCGCCACATCTCGCCTGACCGCAAACAAATGGCAGATATAATTGACACTGCAGAGCAGATCCAGATTAAAATCCGGCTTAAAATGCGGCTCAAAATACCGCCTCCCCGCCATGTCCACCTTATCCTCATCCGAGTAGAGCACATCGATGGAAGTGTCTGAGGTCACCGCCGCGGCAAATTCATACAGGGCGTTTGCCGACACGAGGTCATCGTGATCCACAAGCACGAGGTAATCCCCCTGCGCCATCCGGACTGCCGCATTTGTATTGCCGGAAATCCCTTCGTTCTTGGCAAGCGTGGTAAAGCGAATGCGGGAATCACGCGCAGCATACTCCTCCAAAATCGGCGTCAGCGCTGTCCGCAAGGGCCGCGCTCCCTCCTCCCCGCAAGTCTGTTGTTTTCCGGCAGACTTCTGCCCGAGAGAAGCCATTGGCTCCCCCGGGCTGCCATCTGCCAGACAAAGCTCCCAGTTCCGGTAGGTCTGCGCGCACACGGACTCGATCATCTCCCGCAAATACACCGGGTTGGTCTGGTAGACCGGCACGACGATGGAGAACTTTGGCTGCCGCTCCCAGATAGTCTGCCGCTGTCGCTCCAGCTCCTCCGCCGTCACCTCATACTTTTTTCTCCAGTTCTCGTAAGTGTTTCCCTCTTTTTTCCGCAGCTTTCCGCCTATCTTGTACAGCGTTGCGGACAGACCGTTGCGCTCCAGATAGCGCGCGGCATCCCCCGCCTTCTCCGCCAGAAACTGGAACCTGCCCCCGTCATCCCACCTTCTCAGGCACACGCGCATGGCTCGCTCAGCGTTGCGCATCACAAGATAATAGGAGCACTTCGCGCCCTCCGGTACTCTCGCCTGCACAAAAAAACCGGGCTTTGCCTCAGCGTCGCA